>JAYSXB010000279.1:0-1078 GCA_043717775.1 Arenimonas sp. | reverse complement strand
CTTCGCGCGAATCCAGAACGCCACGACCATCACGATCAGGAAAGCTTTGTAAGCCGACAGCGTGGCAATCACTTGCGGCCATAATGGTCCGGCATCGCTCCAGTCGAACGAATACGCCCAGCGCATCGCCAAGCCGCTGGCGACTAAAGCAATGACAATCGCAACCATGTCAAAACGGCGACGTGATGCATTCACGACATGCGATTTCGGAAATTTCCAGTAGCACCAGGTCATAACGGCAAACCAGGGGGCAAATAAAAACAGCGCAAGATTTGCCATCAGGCTTTATCTTCTGCTGCTGTACGCAACTCACCCAAAGCCGCATTGATATCAGACTCGGCAATGCCATCTGCAAAACTGGCCAATGAATTGAGCTCAACAATAGTTGCAGACCCCGATTTCAAATCGGCGATATATTTTCCGGCATCTTTCGGCGTATCGAATGCATGGCTTTGCAGGAGCAACTCGCCAGCGCCATTTAGAAATTTGAAATAAAACTTGCCGTCGTTTTCACGATATTGCTTGAACATCGGCAAGGCTTTTTTCTCGACGGCTTTTTTCGTTTCCGATGTCGTGTCGCCCAGGTTTCTCAAGCCCACCGCGTAACGCAACGCCTGCATCAACGGCGCGGCAATGGCACGCGCTTTCTCGGCGCCGTGTTGCAGATGCTGCTCGATTAATTCCGGCTTGGCCATTAGGGCTTCATATTTTTCACGCATCGGTGCCACTTCAGCATCAATGGTTTCCAGCAAGGCCTGTTTGGCTTCGCCCCAGGACAAACCATCCATCAGCGCCTGACGAAAAGAAGCACTTTGTCCGGCGGAAGAAAACGCCTGATACAAAGTAAACAAATGCGAGTTATCCGGATCTTTCGGTTCACCGGGCAGGCGCGAATCGGTCACGATGCCGGCGATCAGTTTTTTCAATTCTGCCTTGCTGGCGAACAACGGAATCGTGTTGTCGTAGCTCTTGCTCATCTTGCGACCATCGAGTCCGGGCAAGGTCGCCACTGATTCTTCGATTACCGCTTCCGGCAGAATTAAATAATCGTCGCGATAAAGATGATTAAAGCGCGCGG
>JAYSXB010000278.1:0-2938 GCA_043717775.1 Arenimonas sp. | reverse complement strand
TAAGCACCGCCAAGCCAAACAAACCCTTCAAAATATCCATGTGTTCTTATCCCCGAATCGATGCAGCAGGGTAGTGCAGACGCAGGTTTCGAGCAAGTAAGCGGATTAATCCCGCGCTATTGCTCGATTACGGCCTTGCAGTTTGGCCGCTCTTAGTCTGCGATCGGCGTGTTTGAGCAGGCCGGAGATATCGCTGGCGTCATGTGGGCAGCAGGAAATTCCCGCAGAAAAACTCAGCGGCCGTGGTAGGGCATCCGGGTGGGGCAAAAAGGGCTTGGCATTAATCTGTTTGCGCAAAAATTCGATTCTTTCCCAGGCACTACCAATCGGCATCCGCATCACCAGCAAAAACTCTTCACCGCCAATACGAATAAGGGGTTCCTCGGCACCTAATTGTTCACGCAAGGTCTGCACCACATGACGCAATGCTTTGTCACCCATTAGATGACCTAGGTCGTCATTAATGCATTTGAATAAATCCATATCAATAATGGCCAGCGACAAAGTGGCGTTGTCGTTTTTTGCCTGTGCCAGTAATTGCGGCACACGGTGGTTCAAATAAAGCCGATTTGGCAGACCGGTTAAACCATCGGTGCCCGATAATTGCACCAGCAATTGCATCCGATACACCACCACGGCAGTGAGCATGCTGATCGCAATCAGCAGCACGATACGTTGGATTTGATTGGACACCGAAATCACACCGTAATCCATCGACACCACGGCACCATTAGTTTGGTAATTGATAAAAATGCAAAGCAATGAAAATTGCACAATCGCTAAAGCACCGGTGATCAAGCAAACACGAACATCATTACGCAACGCGGTCGCCACGATGACCAAGGGATAACAGCACCACACCACGACACTATTCAAACCGGCTGCTGGATTATTGAGCGACAACAGAAATAATACGGCGCTCACAATACTGACATCGCAGGCGGCCGACACAAACGGTAGCCAGCGATAAAGCCGATGATGCTTGGATAGTCGTAACCACAGCAGGCTTAATAAAAATGCACCGATCGCGCCTACGCCGCCGCTAAAACTTTCATAATAGGAGCCACCAAAAATAAAATTAGTAATCGGTAATAGTAATAATAAAGCGGTTGCCACCGCACGAATGCGTGCGACCAATAACTCGCCACCGGCACCGATCTCGATCATGATTTCGTCCGGACGCTCGCGCAAGTCACGCGATAAATCGTCCAAACTCTGTTTGAATGTATTCACAGCTTATCCCCGGGCATGTCCGCATCATACGGGCTTTGCTTGTGAATAATCTATTAGGTAGGGTGGATCACGCGCTCCATGCGGTATCCACCAAACACCATCGCAACCTGTGGTGGAAACACCAACGGTGTGCCACCTGTCGGTGGTTCCACCCTACTCACAGACAAAAAAATCCCGGCCTAGTGAGAGCCGGGATTAAAGAGTTTGTCTTAACGCGTATTAGGACATGCATGCCTGAGCAATAGTTCCCGGCAATTAAACAAGGAGGTTATTTGGATATTTCAATCTCGATTTCTTCGTTCAGATTATTCTTGGTTTGACTGATTGAGATCATGCGGTCCTGGTCGTCTTCAAAGCGCATTCCCATTGGCGGCGCGGCGGGCGGGGGTGGTGGTGGGCTTAAGCCTGGAGCACGCGGTGGTACAGGGGGTGCTGGCGGAGCCGGTGGCGGTATCAAGAACGGCATGGCTCTTGCTTCCGGTGTTGTTATTTCGATGTTAAGTGTTTTGCGTTCACGCAGAACATTCAGGTTCACTTTTTCGCCGACTTTTTTCTCGCGTAATACCCGCATCACATCACGTGGTGATTGTGTAGCGGTTGTTTCGATGCGTTGAATCACATCGCCGCTTTGCAGGTTTTTCATGCCTGGCCCGGCGCTGATAATCAACACCCCTTTGTCAGTGCCAAAATAGCGACCCAATTGTGCATCCAACGATGCCAGGTTCAAACCTTGCCAACGCAGGGCTTCAAATATACGTGGTGGCGCGCACTCTTTTTTGCCGGATTTTTCACAATCGGAAAATGCAATAATTTCGATATTTTCGCGATCATTCGGACCACCCATCATCATTGGTCTTGAATGCGAATTTGCGCGTGGTGCAAATGCAGATTCATTGTCGCTGAACATCATCATGCGTCCGATGTTATCTACTTTGACATCAGCCTTGCCTGCTTTACCAGCGCGTGCATAAGTAAGCTGCAGGTTTTGACCGAGTTTCAAGTCTGATAACAACTCGCGCGCTTTATCAACACCTTCTTTGCCGCTGGCGCCAATGTTTTTTCCGTTGACGCTCAGCAATACATCGCCCGAACGCAAGCCTGCTTTCGCCGCAGGACCATCCGGTGATACTGCACCAATCAGCACTCCATTGGCGGCAGCATTGGGCGCCATCACAATGCCGATGCCGAGTTTAGGGCCGCGAGCTTCGGTCATTGAGCCAGGGCCCATGCGACGCTCGATAATCGTTTCGCGCGGGCCATGCTCATCTAGAGGTGGTGGAGCATTACCGCGATCAAATCGTCGAACATCCACCCTGACAGAATGGTCGGGCCCCAGTTTTTTTGAAAGCACTTCAATGCGTTCAACCAGGCTGTCAATTTCTGCTTGGGTAGCTTGTTGTTCAGCGCTGCTGATTTTTGCCGGCTCCGCAGCGAAGGCATTGCCCATTAATGTGCAGGCTAAAATCAGACTGAGTGTTTTTATTTTCATATTGTATCTCCGGGTGAAAAATTCGTTTAAATGTCAGTTTAAAAAGATTCGACCAAGGCAATTTCGTAAGATCGACCTTCCGCTTGTTGATAACGCTGCGAGGAATAAAGTCCGGTAGCTTCCTGCAAAATACTTATGCGTTGTTTCCACAGTGTTAGCTGTTGCGCGGACGTTAGTGAATCGACGCCAAGCTCGCTGTCAATTGCGTGAATGCGA
>JAYSXB010000277.1:0-7600 GCA_043717775.1 Arenimonas sp. | reverse complement strand
ACCCCGGCAATGCCGTCGTTGCCAGCACACTCGTTGATACCGATGGAAATTTCATTCTCGCCGATACCGCACGCAGCCCCGGACTTGCGATGTATCAGTTGCAAATTATCGATGGCAGTAAAGAAGTCAATGACGATAAAAAAATCATTGAAAGCATCATGCTGCCGATCATTATCGTGCAAGGCCATGCTTTGAAGGTACTGAGTTTGTCAGGTGGGCCAAACCCCGAATTAAAATATTTGCGTCGCTGGGCAATCGATGCGGGTGTTGATTTACAAAGCCAGATTAAGCTGAGCCCCGGCATGCAAATCAATAATGCCGCCATTGCGATTAATACCTCCAGTTTGCGTGAAGTCGATTTACTGATGCTCGACGAACGCGCCTGGAGCACGATGAGTCGCAATGGCAAGCAATCGGTAATTGATGCCTTGCGTGGCGGCATGGGGTTGCTGCTGCGCATTACCGGTCCACTTACCGGCACTGACCGCAATGAATTACGAGCGCTGGGTTTTTCCGTGAACGACGCCAATATGGTGCAAGGTGTTCGTTTGGAAAACGCTGCCGATAAAAAACTACAAACCACGCTGACTCGCAGAGCCTTGCGAGTAAGCGGTACGGATGCCGTGACGCTATTGCAAGACGATGCAAAACATCCACTCGCACTCTGGCGTGCCGAAGGCCGTGGTCGCATGGGTTTATTTTGGTTAACCGATACTTATAAATTAGTCCTGAACGCCGATAACAATCGTCATGGACAACTCTGGCAAGAAACGATTTCAACCCTCGCACGCACCCGCAATGAAAACCCGATTTACCTGCGCGAGCGCAATGCGTATATCAACGAAAGAATCGTGCTGTGCAATATTGCCGCTAAAACTTATGTGCAAGAACCCGCTGCCGACATTAGCTATTTAATTTCCGACGACACTATCGCCGCCAATAAAAACTGCGCCGCCTTCTGGCCACGGGTTTCTGGCTGGCATAGCGTTATCACCGATAAAAATGAATTGCCATTTTATGTGCGTGATAACAAAGATGCTCCAGGCTTGAAAGCGAATGCCATTCGCGAAGTCACGCTGCTCTTGGCCACAAAACAAGCCAGCGAAAAAAATACTAGCCGCATACCGGTTCCCGGCTCGCCTTGGCCCTGGTTTTTTGGCTGGCTATTGATCACGGCATTGCTATGGTGGCTGGAAAGATCGCGCTTGGGTAATCGCACAACGTAAACTAGAGTCTTAGCTCTTACGCCCGCTATCCATAATCGCCCGAGCCCATTTAATATGACTGGCATGAACTCAATAAGCCCTGTTGAAGATCCGCCACTGCGCTTGGTTGAATCACCAGCGAGCGATTTGTTGCTGCGTGATGATGTCAAACAACTCGGCGCCCTTGTTGGCGAAATTCTGGCCGAGCAGGAGAGTCCGGACTTTCTCGCGCAGGTGGAAGCCATTCGTGTTGCCGCCATTCAACGGCGTGAAAACCGTCAAAGCATCGATACGTTGGCAAATAATTTGTCGGGGCTTGCGTTGGAAAAAGCCGAAGGCTTGGTACGCGCATTCGCGCTTTGGTTTCAGGCAGTAAATCTGGCCGAACGCGTGCATCGCATTCGTCGTCGTCGCGATTACCAGAAAGCCGGTGCGACCTCGCAACCGGGCAGTCTGGCTGCCATCATCCAGCAATTAAAAAATGATGGCGTATCTCTCGATGAACTGGTCGGTGTACTTCAGCGCCTGCATATTGAACCCGTATTTACCGCGCATCCGACCGAAGCCATTCGCCGTGCCTTGCTCGACAAGGAACGCGATGTGGTGCGTCGTTTGATCGAAGATATTGATCGCGCACTAACGCCGGACGAACGTCGAAAAGGTCGCGAACGTATTCGGGTATCGCTGACCTCGGCCTGGCAAACCAGTGAAATGCCGAGCGAAAAACCCAGCGTGCGCGATGAGATGGAACATGTGGGTTTCTATTTGTCCGAAGTGCTGTATCGGGTATTGCCGACCTTCCAGGAAGCCCTCGAAGAAGCGGTTATCGGGTCATATGGCGAATGTCCGTCGTTGCCGAATGTCTTGCGCTTTTCGACTTGGGTCGGCGGCGATATGGACGGCAATCCGAATGTCGGTGCCGCCACGATTCTCGATACGCTGAATGCACAGCGCGAAATGGTATTGAATGCCTACCGTCGTGACGTAAACGGATTGCGCACCGTGCTGACACAATCGACCAGGCGCATTGGTGTCGATGCTGCCGTATTGAAACGCATCGAAGATTATCGTGCATTGCTTCCGCATATTGCCGCGAAACAACCCGAACGTCGCGCCGATATGCCCTACGGCGAATTGCTGACGTTGATCGCGGCACGCTTAAGCGAAACCGCAAAAAATGGCGGCGCTGCCTACGAGAAAGCCGACGAATTTTCTGCTGATCTTTTACTGATTGATGCGAGCCTTAATGATCATCGCGGCGAGCATGCCGGTCGTTTTGGTTTAGCTAGAATTATCCGCCGCCTACAATGTTTTGGTTTTCATTTGGCGGCACTGGACTTGCGTCAGGATTCCGCCGTACATGACGCGGCGTTGGCAGAATTATTATCGAAAGCAGACTTCACCCAGCGCACACCCGATCAACGTGCGCCTATGTTGCACGGATTAATTCGTGGCGATACCACAAGCACTGAAGCCAACATTGCAAAACCGGTGCTCGATGTTTTTCGTGCCTTGCGTGAAGGTCGCGAGCGTTTCGGTACGAAGGCATTCGGACCTTATATCATCAGCATGAGTCGCAGTGCCGCCGATGCGCTCGCAGTGCTGGCACTCGCACACGTTGCCGGTTTTCATCAAGACAACGGTCATATCGCGCTCGATGTTGCGCCTTTGTTTGAAACCGTGGCCGATCTTGAGGCGGCAGAAACTAGTTTGCGTTCTTTGTTCACCGATCCTGTGTATCGCGAACATTTACAGCAGCGTGGAATGACCCAAATGGTGATGCTGGGTTATTCCGATAGCGCAAAAGACGGCGGCATTCTCGCTTCACGCTGGGCTTTGCAACGCACGCAAGTCGCACTTACTGCACTCGCACAGGAAAGTGGAATTCGTATCGTGTTTTTCCATGGTCGTGGTGGCTCTGCCAGTCGCGGCGGCGGCAAAACCGAACGCGCCGTGATGGCATCGCCACGCGGCTCGGTCGATGGCTATTTACGCTTGACCGAACAAGGCGAAGTGATTCATCGCAAATATGGTGTGCGAGCATTGGCCGAAAGAAATCTCGAACAAATGACCGGTGCAGTTTTGCGGGCCACATTACGATCGCGACCCATCGAACCGCGTGAAATAAAATGGCGCGTACTCAGCACACAAATGGCGGGCGATGCCCGACAATATTATCGTGCGTTGGTGCATGAAGATCCAAACTTCGCCGAGTATTTTCGTGCAGCCACACCGATTGACGTGATTGAACGTTTGCGAATTGGTTCACGTCCATCGCGGCGCGGCAGCAAGGGTGGCGTCGAAAGTTTACGTGCCATCCCCTGGGTATTTTCCTGGAGCCAGAATCGTTCCGGCTTAACCGGTTGGTACGGTGTTGGCAGCGCATTGACGAGCGCGATTGAACAACACGGGCATGCCGCTATTTCTGAAATGGCAAAAGACTGGCCCTTCTTTGCAACACTGCTCGACGATATCGAAATGGTATTGGCAAAATCCGACATGGCGATCTTCGAGCGTTATTCCTTATTGGCTGGTGACGCACATGCGCATTACTACAAAATTATTCACGATGAATTTATGCGCTGCCAAAACGCCATTCTGTCGATAAAAAACCAGACCACGCTTTTGCAAGGCGACCAACGTCTCGCCCAAAGTATTCGCTTACGAAATCCCTATGTTGATCCGATCAGTTTGTTGCAAGTGGATTTGCTTGCTCGTTGGCGAGCGGCTGATCGACCCGAAAACGCGCTCTTCCATGCCTTAGTCGGCACCGTGAATGGCATTGCAGCCGGTGTACAAAATACCGGATGACGTAGGGTGGAACCGCCTGCTCTTGGCGATTCCACCGGGTATGCCGACAGTGGTGGGGTTTGGTGGATTCCACCAAAAAGCGGTGGGATCCACCCTACTTTAATAATTGCCTTGCCGTGTTTTTAATTGTGGCTGTTTCAAGATCGCTTAATTCAATTATTTGCGCAGCAGCATAATCACCTGATCGAAATTGTGCCGAACGCAAATATGAGGGATCGTAGTGTTGCTCCAGCAACTCTTCAACCAGCACCGACCACTCGGCTTTATCGGCGAGTGTTTGCCATCGACTAATAGTCTCGCGACCTCGCAATACCAGCAGATGTTCCAGCAAGGTTTTTATCGTAGAAGGATTGGCAAGAAAATGTTGATAGCCTTCGATAAGCAATTTAACTCTTGCCTCGAAGGGCGTTTCGATAGTGATTAACTGACCCTTACTTTGCATCGCCGCGGCAAATGTTATGGGCAAACTCACCGACCCTATTTTGCAACTTTCTGCTTCGACAAATACCGGTTTGTCTGCATTAAATGACTGCAGTTTTTGCCAAAGCAATGTTTCAAATCTTTTTTGACTCGGTTGTTGTTGACCGGGCATGGCACCAAGAACAGAACCCCGATGTTCGGCCAGCTTTTCCAGATCGAGCACTTGTGCCTGCATTGATTCGAGGGTTTCCAGCAAGCGGGTTTTTCCGCTACCTGTTTTTCCGCAAAGAACCACATAACGAAATTGTGTTGATCGTGGTCCAAGCTCGGCCACCACATGCCGACGAAAAGCCTGATAGCCGCCATGCAATTGGCCAGCCGACCAGCCGATTTGTCGCAAAATATGTACCATCGCACCAGAGCGCATGCCGCCACGCCAGCAATAAATAAGTGGCTGCCAGTCTTTCGGTTTGCCTTCGAATTCTTTTTCAAGATGCAAAGCAATATTGCGTGAAATAAATTGTGCCCCGCGTTGGCGCGCGGCAAACGGCGAAACTTGTTTATATAAAGTCCCAACAATAATCCGCTCTTCATTACTCAATACCGGGCAATTAATCGCTTCGGGCAAATGATCAAGCGCAAATTCCGCCGACGTGCGGACATCGACAATCACATCATACTTTGCGAGTTCACTGATATTGGCGACGGCATTTCTTCCCATAAACGCTCTCGTAATCAACCCAGTGTGATGATGATGTGGCAAACTGCCCTGCATGTCAGCCTACCAGATTCATGCGTGGCTGCCGCACTTCTAAACCGCCAATGATAACGAGCCTACCGCATATGGAAAATCCAATTCGCCTCACCACTTACAGCCATGGCGGCGGTTGCGGCTGCAAAATTTCGCCAGCAATTTTGTCGCAAATTCTTTCCGATATTCCATTGCGAATGATGCCAAAGGAATTGCTGGTCGGTATCGAATCCAGCGACGATGCCGCGGTGTATCAATTGAATGAGCATCAAGCCGTTATCGCTACCACCGATTTTTTCACACCCATTGTCGATGACCCGTTTAATTTTGGCCAAATTGCCGCGACCAATGCCTTGTCCGATATTTATGCCATGGGTGGGCAGCCGATTTTTGCACTCGCAATTGTCGGTATGCCATTGGACAAACTGCCCATTGAAGCGATTCAGCAAATCATTTCCGGGGGCGAATCCATTTGCGCCAAAGCTGGTATTCCGATTGCCGGTGGCCATTCGATTGATACGCTAGAACCGATCTATGGTTTGGTCGCGATTGGTCTGGTGCATCCAGATAATGTGAAACGCAATAATCGGGCAAAGGCAGGCGATGTTTTAATTCTCGGCAAGCCCTTGGGCGTCGGTATTCTTTCAGCGGCTTTGAAAAAAGGTCAGCTCGATGCCGATGGTTACGCGCAGATGTTGGCGATTACAACTCAGCTCAACAGCCCCGGCACCAAGCTCGCGAGTCTGACCGGCGTGCATGCAATGACTGATGTCACCGGCTTCGGGTTGGCCGGTCACTTGCTTGAAATTTGTCGCGGCTCGCAAGTGGCGGCAAATCTAAACTTTTCGGATTTACCGATACTAAAAACTGCGCGTGATTTTGCCGAAGGCGGCATTCTCACCGGCGCTTCCAATCGTAACTGGGCGAGCTATGGCGAAGAAGTACGCTTGCCGGATGATTTTCCGGCTTGGCAACGACATCTGCTGACTGATCCACAAACTAGCGGCGGACTTTTAGTAGCGTGTTCACCGGTGAGCGTGAAAGAGGTGTTGGCGGAGTTTCATCAGGGAGGTTTCGCCGATGCATGTGTTATTGGCGAATTGAGAGAAGGTGCCGCAGAGTTACATGTGATGTGAAGTAGCCCGGGTCACGTTTCACCGACCCGGGGAATGTATCGGCATCATGCGCGCTCAAATGCTGTCGCAGGTTTTTCGCGCCTGACGGACGCTCCCACGGTTTTAATCTTGTGGTTTTGGTGATTTCTTTTTTGGTACACAAAGTCGCAGACTGCCTCGGGTCAGATGAAGCCATGACCCGGGCTACGGTTCTTTCCAGAATCGGGCGCCAATAAAAATCACCCGCAGTTGTCGGACGAAATTATCGACCATTTCTTTTTCTGCCCTGCTTTGCACTTTCGGCAAATCCAGAATATCGGAGGCGGCATTCAACATGGTCGTCACTACCAAGCCACAAATCATTTGCAGACTCGGCGTGGAAAGATCGGTAAGCGTGCCGAGTGCACGCAAATCCTGCGCCATTTCCGATGCGAAATGACTTTCTTCGGTGCGAATGGCATTTCTTAACACCTGTGAGCCGCCACCGCGTTCACCGGCAATAAAGCGAAATACTAGGCTGCGTTCTTCGACGAAGCGTTTATAAATCAAGACCGATCCACGCAGCATGTCGGTCGGGGGAATGCCGTCGCGGCGGGCTTCACGCAACAAGCGGCGCAAGATTAGGCCACCCATTTCAACGAGCGCCAGACCGAGCTGGTCCATATCGCTGAAATGCCGGTAAAACGCGGCCGGGACAATGCCGGCTTCGCGGGTAATTTCGCGCAGGCTCAGGGAAGTAAAGCTGCGGCCTTGGCCGATCAGGCTTAGCGCGCCTTCGCATATCCTCTGGCGGGTACGTTCTTTCTGCTCGATACGTGTGCCGGTGGATAGCGTTTCGGCTCTCGCTACGACGTGTTTACTGACGGACAAGGGGGTCTCCAAGGCTCGGAAACAGCCATTTGGCTGAATAAGCAGTATAGACGATAGGCCAATTGTCATCTTTAGGGTTGAAACTCTAGACATATTGGGTAAACATATGTTCACTGTAATTCGGGTTTGACTCCTATGAATGCTCAAGTCGCACCAAAACATGCCCATTCACGCGTTCGCAAGTTGTTGCGGCATCCGCTATGGCACCCGCTGAACAAGCGCGAAGCTTGGGATCGTCTGACCACGGCGGTGAATCCTTTGTGGTCGCTGATGGAAGTGCGTGCTCGCGTGCAAAAAGTGGTTGATGAAGCACCTGGCGTAAAGAGTCTTTGGTTAAAACCAAATGCCCGCTTCAAAGGTTTTCGCGCGGGTCAGCATGTCATGCTGGAACTTGAAATCAATGGTGCTCGCCATGCGCGTTGCTTCAG
>JAYSXB010000276.1:0-2975 GCA_043717775.1 Arenimonas sp. | reverse complement strand
AGCTTTCGGACCCGCGCCGGTCAAGATGATCACGTTCACAGCGTCATCCGCTGCGGCCTCATCAAAGGCGATGTGCAATTCGCTGATGGTCGCCCGATTTAGCGCATTGAGCTTATCGGGACGGTTCAAAGTAATGGTGCGGACTTTGTCTTTTTGCCCAATTGCGAGGTTCTGAAATGTCATGTGAACTCCAAATGCTTGAATGTAGGGAACTTTGCCGCCTGAAACCGGTCCGAGAAGTCACGATTGGGCCGCGCCTCAGTGGCGGTTCAGCGTCAAGGCCGGTATCCTATCGCGTCTCGGGACGGTTGTTAGTCCCGTTTATTTTACTGGAGATTCATTAAATGAAATTGCGTTTGTTGGCTGCCACTTTGGCGGCACTTAGTTTAACCGCCGGTGTTGCTCTGGCTCAACCGGCTCCTGCAAAACCCGCAGCGGCTCCAGCACAACAACAATACCCTGTGCCTGACAAAGCAACGCTTAGTTATGCGCTGGGTTACGAGCGTGGTGCGATGATTGCCCGTTCCGGCGCAGACATCGACGCTGCCGCTGTTGCGCGTGGCTTGCAAGATGCCATGGCGAAGAAAGAACCGACTGCATCTGCTGAAAAAATGGGTAATGCACTGGGTTACTTCGAACAAAAAATGGAAAAAGATGCTCGCGCCGGTTTTGAAAAAGTAGCGCGCGAAAATAAAGTAAAAGCCGACGCTTTTATGGTTTCCAATAAATCCAAACCTGGCGTGGTGACTTTGCCGGGCGGCGTGCAATATCGTGTCATTCAAGCAGGCACCGGTGCAAAACCTGTTGCAACAGGTTCGGTTGTCGCGCATATGCGCGCCGTGTTGTCGAGCGGGGTTGCATTAGGCGATACATTCACCTCAAGCCCGTTGGCTCCACCTACCTTGAAGCTTGCCGAAATGCCAACAGGTCTGCGTGAAGCAGTCTTGTTGATGCCAGTCGGATCACGTTGGGAAATCACCATTCCACCAGAAAAAGGCATTGGTAAAGACTCCCGCGCGCCGGGCGGCCCTAACCAAGTCATGATTTACGATTTTCAATTGGTCAACATCAAGTAAAAATTTAACGCGCTGGGAAACCAGCGCGTTTTTTCTAATGAGTAATCATTCTTTACGAGCAATTTTGAGTCCCTGCATCGGCATTTGTGTGCTCGATGAACAGGGCTTGTGCGAGGGTTGTCATCGCAGTGGTAATGAAATTGCCTCATGGTCGGCTTATAGCGATGCGCAGCGCGCCCACCTCATGGATACAATCTTGCCCAAGCGCGAGTTGCAACGTCTGAGTTGTGATTAATCCGCACACTTTTTTTGATTCGCTTTCTGGCGTACTGCACTCGGCAGAAACTCCACCAACACAGACGCCTTGGAATTATCACGAGCTAATCGATTTGATGCCCGAAAACGGCATTGCGATCAGACCTGCTGCGGTGTTGATTGGTTTGCTTGAACGCGATTCTGGCCTGCAAATTATTCTGACCCGACGCACGGAAGCCTTGAGGCATCATGCCGGGCAAATTAGTTTCCCCGGTGGCCGCATAGAAGAAACTGATCGCGATCCGGTGGCTGCCGCCATCCGCGAAGCCCATGAAGAAATTGGTTTATCACCAGCACACGTCGAAGCCCTGGGTTATCTGGATTCTTTTCTGACCATCACCGGATTTCATGTATATCCCGTGGTAGCAAAAGTATCGGCCGACTATATTGCGAAAGCCGACCCAAGCGAAGTCGATGAAATTTTTGAAGTGCCGCTGGAGTTTGTCTTGAATCCGGAAAATGCCAAGCTCATTGATATTGAATATCGCGGCAAGAATCGCACGATTATTGAATTTCAATATCAGCAGTATCGGATATGGGGAGCGACCGCTTCCATGCTGGTAAATTTTCGCAAACGATTAGAGTTGAAGCCATGAACTGGAATACGATTGTTTCCGCTGAAACCTTGTCACTCGAATTAGCAAATCCTGATTTGATTATTGTCGATGCGCGTTTTGCATTGGGTGACCCACACGCTGGCGAGCAAGCCTGGCAAGCGGCGCATGTGCCCAATGCATCATATGTTCATCTTGATCGTGATTTGTCCGACAAGCAAAAACCTGCACAATTTGGCCGTCATCCGCTGCCAAACGCCGATGATTTTTGCCAGACCTTGATGCGTTGTGGAATATCCCGTCAATCCCAAGTGGTGGTGTATGACGCCAATGATGGTGCAATGGCAGCGGCCCGTTTCTGGTATTTATTAAAACTGTTAGGGCATGAAAATGTGGCTGTACTTGATGGTGGTTTTGCACGTTGGCTTGAACTAGGGCTGCCGGTAAATAATGAAGCCCCGGTATTACTGCCTTCGCTTTACCACGCCGACTTTGATCAAACACAAATCGTGATTGCCGATGCCATAAAAAACAATTTAACGGCCCATGATTTTGTATTGCTCGATGCCCGTGCCGTCGAACGCTATCGTGGTGACGTTGAACCGATCGATAAAATTGCCGGCCATATTCCCGGCGCCTTGAATCGTCCATACTCTTTGAATCTTGAAAACGGCCGCTTTCGTGCTGCCGAGGTATTGAAACAGGATTTTCTTGCCTTGCTTGGCGAACACCGCGCCTCTGAAGCAATTCTGTATTGCGGCTCGGGCGTAACCGCCTGCCATAATTTATTGGCAATGGAAGTCGCAGGCTTGCATGGCGCAAAAATATTTCCACCCTCATGGAGCGGCTGGATTAGTGATATTGATCACGCTATTGAAAAATAAAAAGACAATATTCAATAAAGACGAAATCTTTTTCGCTTTGTCACAATTTAGTAGTCGCAACTGAGTAGCTTAGAGGTCGCCGTCCGGCGAATATTAATTGGCTGCTATTACCCCATGAATAATCGTAAGCTACTTTGCAGTTTATTGCTCTGCCTTGCCGCACTAACTAAAACGGCATTTGCCCAGGATACCATTCGGATCAATGG
>JAYSXB010000275.1:0-7619 GCA_043717775.1 Arenimonas sp. | reverse complement strand
ATTCGCTAAAATCCTCGCTCGCCTGAACCCCTTTATGTTCAAACAGATTTGGCCCTTGCCCTATCTGCGGGCTGCTGCGACTTGGCGCCCGAAGTGGTTCAACTAACCATAGGCGAGCTCCCGTGACTCAAACCGCCATTCTTGCACTCGAAGACGGCACCGTATTCGAGGGCGTTTCCGTAGGCGCAACCGGCTTATCCGTCGGTGAAGTGGTATTTAATACCGCGCTGACCGGCTATCAAGAAATTATTACTGACCCATCCTATGCACGCCAGCTGATTACGCTGACCTATCCGCATATTGGCAACACCGGCTTTACCTCGCAGGATGATGAAGCCGGCGAAGTATTTGCCTCTGGCCTGATCGTACGTGACGTGCCGCGCCGCCCGAGCAATTGGCGTCATCAAGTCGCATTGCCTGAATGGTGTACCGCACGTGGTGTGGTCGCCATTGCCGATATTGATACCCGTAAATTAACGCGTTTATTACGTGATCGTGGTTCGCAAAACGGTGCGTTAATGGCGGGCGATATCGATATAGATAAAGCGGTTGAAGCAGCTCGCAAGTTTCCCGGCTTGAAAGGGATGGATCTGGCGAAAGAAGTTTGCACCCGCGAGCGCTATGTCTGGACCGAAGGCGAATTGGATCTGGATAAAAACCAATTCCAGCGTGTCGATTCGAAATTCCATGTAGTGGCTTACGATTTTGGCGTGAAGCGCAATATCCTGCGCATGCTGGCAGATCGTGGTTGCAAAGTAACCGTGGTACCGGCACAAACTTCGGCCGAACAAGTGCTCGCAGAAAAACCGGATGGCATATTTTTATCGAATGGTCCAGGTGATCCGGCGCCTTGCGATTACGCGATTGCCGCGATCAAACAATTCATCGCTGCAAAAATTCCGATATTTGGTATTTGCCTTGGCCACCAGCTTTTAGGTTTAGCGGCAGGCGCGGAAACATTGAAAATGAAATTTGGCCATCACGGTGCAAATCATCCAGTGATTGATCTGGATACCGGGCGCGTGATGATTACGAGTCAAAATCATGGTTTCGCCATCGATGAAAAAACATTGCCAGCCAATGCTCGCGTGACACACCGTTCGCTGTTCGACAATTCCAATCAAGGCATTGCCTTGACCAACGCGCCGGCCTTCAGTTTCCAAGGCCACCCCGAAGCAAGCCCAGGACCACATGATGTCGCGGGATTGTTTGACCAGTTTGTTGCAATGATGGAAGCCCGCTAATGCCAAAACGCACCGACATAAAATCCATTCTCATCATCGGCGCTGGTCCGATTGTGATTGGTCAGGCCTGCGAGTTCGATTATTCCGGCGCGCAAGCATGCAAAGCACTGCGCGATGAAGGTTATCGAGTGATTCTAGTGAACTCGAATCCGGCGACCATCATGACTGACCCGGACATGGCCGACGCTGTCTATATCGAGCCGATTAATCCCGCTACTGTAGAGCGCATCATTGCAAAAGAAAGACCGGATGCTTTATTGCCCACCATGGGCGGTCAAACCGCTTTGAACTGTGCGCTGGATATGGCCGATGCCGGTACCTTGGATAAATACGGTGTCGAATTAATCGGTGCATCGCGCGAGGCCATTCGCATGGCAGAAGACCGCGAATTATTCCGCGTCGCCATGAAAGAAATTGGTTTGGAATGTCCGAAAGCCGAAGTAGCGCGTACGCTTGAACAAGCCATCGAAATTCAAACGAAAGTCGGTTACCCCACTATTATTCGCCCAAGTTTTACGCTCGGCGGCAGCGGTGGCGGCATTGCTTATAACAAAGAAGAACTGATTGAAATTGTGACTCGCGGTTTAGACCTTTCGCCAACCGGCGAAGTTTTGGTGGAAGAATCCGTGCTTGGCTGGAAAGAATTTGAGATGGAAGTGGTGCGTGATAAGGCCGACAACTGCATTATCGTGTGCTCGATTGAAAATCTGGACCCAATGGGTGTGCATACCGGCGACTCGATTACGGTCGCGCCGGCACAAACATTGACCGATAAAGAATATCAGCGTTTGCGGGATGCATCGATTGCAGTGCTCAGAAAAATTGGTGTCGATACCGGTGGTTCAAATGTCCAGTTTGGTATCAACGCGCAGGATGGTCGTGTCGTAGTTATCGAAATGAATCCACGGGTTTCACGCTCGTCGGCATTGGCATCGAAAGCCACCGGTTTTCCGATTGCAAAAATTGCAGCCAAATTATCAGTCGGCTACACACTCGATGAATTGCGCAACGATATTACTGGCGGTGCAACGCCGGCTTCATTCGAGCCGAGTATTGATTACGTTGTTACTAAAATTCCACGTTTTGCCTTTGAAAAATTTCCTACTGCCGATGCGCGTTTAACCACGCAAATGAAATCAGTCGGCGAAGTGATGGCGATGGGACGCACGTTCCAGGAATCCCTGCAAAAAGCTTTGCGTGGTCTGGAAATTGGCAAGGTCGGCCTTGACCCAACAGGCGATGCCGAGCTCGGCGAAGATGGCTTATTAAAAATTCGTCGCGAATTAAAAGAACCCGGCCCGGAAAGATTATTCCAGGTCGCTGAAGCTTTTCGTGCCGGTATGAGCGTGGATGATGTTTTCAAGTTAAGTTTCATTGACCCCTGGTTTCTGGATCAAATGGAAGACTTGGTGGCGATGGAAAAAGAAACCGCGAAAGCCGGTTTGCCGAGTCTGAATAAAAAACGTATGCGTGAACTCAAGCGCGCCGGTTTTTCCGACGCCCGTATCGCACAGCTAACCGACACCGACGAAACTGCAATCCGCACTTTGCGTCGTGCCTTGGGTTTGCGGCCGGTTTATAAACGTGTTGATAGCTGCGGCGCCGAATTTTCCACCAGTACTGCTTATATGTATTCGACCTATGAAGACGAATGCGAAGCGGCGCCGACCAATAATAAAAAAATCATTGTGCTCGGCGGTGGCCCGAATCGAATCGGGCAAGGTATCGAGTTTGATTATTGTTGCGTGCATGCATCACTGGCGTTGCGTGAGGATGGTTACGAAACCATTATGATCAACTGCAATCCGGAAACTGTGTCGACTGATTACGATACATCTGATCGTCTGTATTTTGAGCCGGTCACACTCGAAGACGTGCTGGAAATTGTGGATCTGGAAAAGCCCGTCGGCGTGATCGTGCAGTACGGTGGGCAAACCCCATTGAAACTATCGCGCGCGCTCGAAGCCAATGGCGTCCCGATTATTGGAACCTCACCTGATTCAATCGATTTGGCCGAAGACCGTGAACGCTTTCAAAAATTGATCGAAAAATGTGGTTTGATTCAACCGGCCAACCGCACCGCTAGAACGCAAGAACAAGCGATTGTCTTGGCCGATGAAATTGGTTACCCCTTGGTGGTGCGCCCAAGTTATGTGCTGGGCGGCCGCGCTATGGAAATTGTTTATAACTCGGCCGATCTTTCGCGCTACATGCGTGAGGCCGTAAAAGTATCGAACGACTCGCCGGTATTGCTTGATCGCTTTCTCGATAATGCAGTGGAAGTCGATGTCGATATTATTGCCGATGCCGAAGGCAATGTATTGATCGGCGGCATCATGGAACATATCGAAGAAGCTGGCGTGCACTCGGGCGACTCATCGTGTTCATTGCCGCCGTATACGCTTAGTGCCGAAATGCAAGATCGTCTGCGCGTGCAGGCAACACAAATGGCGCGTGAACTGAAAGTCATCGGCTTGATGAACACACAGTTCGCCATTCAAGGCGAGACTATTTTCGTACTTGAAGTAAACCCGCGTGCTTCACGGACCGTGCCCTTTGTTTCGAAAGCGATTGGCGTGCCTTTGGCAAAAATTGCAGCGCGCTGCATGGCGGGGCAATCCTTGGCCTCACAAGGCGCGACGAAAGAAATTGTGCCAAATTATTATTCGGTCAAGGAAGCGATTTTTCCGTTTGCAAAATTCCAGGGCGTCGATCCGATACTCGGCCCGGAAATGCGTTCAACCGGCGAGGTGATGGGTGTTGGCCGGACTTTCCCGGAAGCCTTCGCACGCGCCGAAGAAGCTGCCAGCATTAAAGCACCAAAGCCGGGCAAAGCTTTTATCTCGGTGCGAGATGTTGATAAATCACGGGTGCTGGATGTGGCAAATGAATTGCTGAATCAGGGTTTTACCCTGGTCGCGACCGACGGTACTGCGAAATTTTTTAATGAGCAAGGATTGGTCTGCGAGCGCATCAATAAAGTGACTGAAGGACGCCCACATATTGTCGATTTAATCAAGAATGGCGAGATTGCCTACATTATTAATACAACTGAAGGTAAGCAGGCGATTCATGACTCGTTCTCGATTCGTCGCGAGGCTTTGCAGCATCGTTTGACTTATTCCACCACCATCCCGGGTGCGCGTGCGCTGGTACAGGCGATTGAATTCCGTAATAATCCACGGGTATGGTCACTACAAGAATTGCATAAGGAACTTCACGGATGAGAGCTCCGCTTACCACTACCGGCGCATTAAAGCTGCGCGATGAATTGGACCAACTCAAATCGGTTAAACGACCCGCGGTTATTCATGCGATTGCCGAAGCGCGTGCACACGGCGATTTAAAAGAAAATGCCGAGTACCACGCGGCGCGTGAGCAGCAAAGTTTTATCGAAGGCCGCATAAAATTATTGGAAGGCGAGCTTTCCAATGCCCAGCTCATTGATGTCAGTACGATTACCGCTGGCGATAGAATTGTCTTTGGTGCAACCGTTGAATTGGCGGATGCCGATAGTGGCGATGTAGTGACGTATAAAATAGTCGGTGATTTGGAATCGGATTTGAAACAGCGCTTGATTTCGATTTCATCACCAGTGGCACGTGCGATGATTGGTAAAAATGAAGGCGACACCATTACTATCGAAGCCCCGGCCGGTAATCGCGAATACGATATTATTTCCGTTCGATACGAAGCCTGATTTTCTGATGACCAATACAACGCTGACTTTTCTTTTGACGGAACGTCGGCGTTTTTCAGGTCAAAAAATCAACTCCGATATTGCGAAAGCTTTAGGTCGAGCCGATAAATTGCCGGTCTTGAATCATGGCGAACAAGCGCAGCTGGAGCGGCATGTTTCAATCCTGCCGCGTCGCTGGCCAATGGCTGCTCTGACACGGCAACACGATGCCAAAGACGCGGCTAATTATTGCTGGCTGCGGGCAGATCCAGCTTACGTCCGGGCCGAGATGGGCGTGGTGCGTTTGTTGAGCTGCGGTGATTTGGGTTTAAGCCAATATGAGGCCGACCAGTTAATCAAGCCGCTTAAAATAATATTCGGTGATGTTGGCTTTCTATTATCTGCGCCGCATCCATCGCGATGGTATTTAATGCTGCCGAAAGAGTCCAAGCTTCCCGCATTTCAAACGCCTGATGCTGCCATCGGTGCCGATATTTTTGCTCAATTTCCTTCTGACGATATCGCCAAGCGTTGGCGTGCCTTGCTTAATGAAGCGCAAATTACTTTGCATAATCATCCGTTGAATGCCGAGCGTGTTCAAAAAGGTTTACTGCCGGTGAATTCACTTTATTTCTGGGGCGGTGGCATGCTGCCAGATCAGGTGAAATTTCATGCTGATAAAGTGATTAGTGAAGATGTAACTATTCAGTCGCTCATATCGCACTCGGATATGAATGATATAGAAAGTTCTGGTGCCGTATTGAATGATGCTCGCCATATTCGTGACTGGGCAATGTTTGAACGTGATTATTTATTGCCGGCATTGGCTCAGTTAAAAAATAAAAAGCTCAGTGCCATCGTGCTGGATTTTTCCGATGGTGCAAGCTTTGAAATAAAGTCATCGCATGCATGGCGTTTCTGGCGCGCTCCTCTGAATGCCTTGGTCTGAGTTAGCGTGAAAATTGCTCGCCGAAACGTTCCCGAGCATGGCCCGTGGCCTGCAAGCATATCTCCAGTGCTACAACGCATATTCGCCAGTCGCGGTGTCAACAATCCCGAGCAAGCAGAATTAAAACTTGCGAATTTGTTGTCGCCCGATCAATTAAGCGGCATGGATAATGCCGTTGATTTATTGTTGAAAGCGATTCAAGCGCAAAAACATATCGTGATTGTTGGCGATTTTGATTGCGATGGGGCCACAGGCACCGCTGTTGCGATGCGTGGCTTAAAGATGCTCGGTGCCGAGCAATTAAGTTATCAGGTGCCGCATCGTATTTTACATGGTTATGGATTATCGCCTGCCTTGGTCGAGCATATTATTGAAATAAAGCCGGAACTTATCATCACCGTCGATAATGGAATCGCCTGTCATGCCGGTGTTGCCGCTGCCAAGGCGCAGGGTTGGCAAGTCTTGATTACCGATCATCATTTGCCGGGGGAAGTGCTGCCATCCGCTGATGCTATCGTCAACCCCAATCTTCATGGCGATGATTTTCCGAGCAAGGCTTTGTCGGGTGTTGGCGTGATGTTTTATCTTTTGCTTGCGCTTAGAAAAAAAATGCGTGAGCTCGATATTTTGATACAGCCAGAGCCGGATTTATCATCGCTATTGGATCTGGTCGCCGTCGGCACCGTGGCTGATTTAGTGTCACTCGATTACAACAATCGGTTATTAGTGTCGGCTGGTATCAAGCGCTTCAGAAAAAATCAATGCCATGTAGGCTTGCGGGCATTGGCTGAAATTGCAGGCCGTGATATCAGCAAGTTGGTAGCATCGGATATCGGCTTTGCGATTGGTCCGCGTTTGAATGCCGCAGGTCGTTTGGAAGATATGTCGATTGGCATCGAGTGCTTGCTTACCGACGATGAAACCCGGGCATACGAATTGGCCGCGATATTGAACGGCATCAATGTCGAGCGCCGTGGCTTGCAGCAGCAAATGGTCGATGATGCCGATGCCTTGGTCGATGTCACGACACTCGAACAGCAAAGCCAATCGGCGGCTTGGAGTTTTTATGATGAAAGCTGGCATCCTGGCGTGGTCGGTTTGGTAGCCTCGAAATTAAAAGATCGCTTGCATCGCCCGGTTGTTGCCTTTGCCCCTGCCGATGACGGTAGCGATATTTTGCGTGGCTCGGCACGATCGATTCCGGGCTTTCATATTCGCGATGCCTTGGCCGAAGTCGATGTATTGAATCCTGGCTTGATCGAGCGCTTTGGTGGCCATGCCATGGCGGCAGGTTTAAGCATGCAGAAGAAAAATCTGGAAGCCTTTCGGCTTGCGTTCAACCAAGTCGCCGAGCTACGTTTATCAGCCGAAATATTGCAGGCCGAATGCCTGAGCGACGGCGAGTTGCAAATGCATGAATTTAGTCGTGAACTGGCTGAAGATTTACGTTTAGCCGGGCCGTGGGGGCAGGGCTTCCCGGAGCCGGTTTTCGATAATATCTTTGAAGTGGCCCAATGGAAAATTCTCGGCGAACGCCATATCAAATACAGCTTGCGTCTGGAAGGAAGCGACTTCACGGTGTCCGCCATTCATTTTAGTGGCTATGCCGGTGTCGATCCTACAGACCGTCTGCATGTGGCCTACCAACTAGAACTGGACGATTTTCGCGGCCGCCGCGATATTCAATTATTGATACGCCATAGTCTGCCAACATAGGGTACACCCAAAGTAGGAGGCCGCTTGCGGG
>JAYSXB010000274.1:0-2995 GCA_043717775.1 Arenimonas sp. | reverse complement strand
GACAATGCTATTGAGCCCGATCGTAAAAGCAAACCGAAGCAAGCGGTGTTCACAATAGTGGCGTTCTTTGGCGCGCTGTTAATCGCGCTATTGCTCGTATTTCTGCTTGAATCAAAAGAAAAATTCAAAGCAGAATATAAGAATCGTTCGGCGTCACTTTAATTTCGATACTTATCCAAGGACCATGCCTTGCTAAACGGTAAAATTCTGGTGACCGGTTCCGCCGGTTTTATCGGCGCTAACTTCGTGCGCGATTGCCTTGCAAGTTCGACTGACAATGTCATCAGCCTGGATAAGCTCACTTACGCTGGGAATCTGGAAAATCTGGCTGGCCTTGATAATCGCCGCCATGTTTTTGTTGAAGGGGACATCGGCAACCCAAAATTAGTCGCCGAACTGCTTAATCAACACCACCCGCATGCGATTATCAACTTCGCCGCTGAGAGCCATGTGGACCGCTCCATCCACGGCCCGGAAGATTTTATTCAAACCAATGTGGTCGACACGTTTCACTTGTTGCAGCAGACCGGTGAATATTGGGGCGGATTGAACGCCAAAGACAAAAACCATTTTCGTTTTTTGCATGTCTCCACCGACGAGGTGTATGGCTCGTTGAGCGACACCGATCCAGCTTTCTCTGAGACCAAGGCCTACGAACCGAACAGTCCTTATTCGGCCAGCAAGGCAGCATCGGATCATCTGGTGCGTGCTTATCACCACACCTACGGCCTACCAGTGCTGACCACCAATTGCTCAAACAACTATGGCCCTTACCAATTCCCGGAGAAGTTGATTCCGCTGATTATTTTGAATGCGCTCAGCGGCAAAGCGTTGCCGATATACGGCGACGGCAAAAATGTGCGTGACTGGCTTTATGTAGGCGACCATTGCACGGCGATACGCGAAGTGCTGGCCCGGGGCCGTGTGGGCGAAACGTACAACGTTGGCGGCTGGAACGAAAAAACCAACCTCGAAGTCGTGCACGCCATTTGCGCAATACTGGATGAAATTCGCCCGGCGCAAAATGGCAAGCCGTACGCGTCGCTGATTACCTTTGTCAAAGATCGTCCCGGACATGACCGCCGCTACGCCATCGACGCGCGCAAAATAGAAAAAGAATTAGGTTGGAAGCCGCAGGAAACTTTTGAGACCGGCATGCGCAAAACCGTAAAATGGTACGTAAAAAATATTCAATGGATTCAAAATATTACATCGGGGGCGTATAAAACCTGGGCAGACAAAAATTATACTGGGCGTATAGCGTCATGAGAAAAGGCATTATCCTCGCCGGCGGCTCAGGCACGCGCTTGTACCCGGTCACGCAGGTAATATCGAAACATCTGCTGCCGATTTATGACAAGCCGATGATTTATTGTCCGCTCACCACGCTGATGCTGGCGCGGATTCGCGACATTCTGCTCATCTCAACACCACAAGATACGCCGCGTTTTGAACAATTGCTTGGCGATGGCTCGTTGTGGGGCTTGAATATTTCGTATGCCGTGCAGCCTTCACCCGATGGCTTGGCGCAGGCATTTATTATCGGCAAAAACTTTATTGGAAACGATGACGGCGCGCTGGTATTGGGCGACAACATTTTTTATGGCCACGATTTCGCGCCCCAATTATCACGCGCCACGGCGAAACCGTATGGCGCTACGGTGTTTGCCTACCATGTAAACGACCCAGAGCGTTATGGCGTAGTAGAGTTCGATGCACAAAGCCGCGCCATTAGCATTGAAGAAAAACCGAAGGTGGCGATATCGAACTATGCCGTATCCGGCCTATATTTTTATGACAATCAAGTCATCGATGTTGCGCAAAACCTCAAGCCTTCCGCTCGCGGTGAATTGAAAATTACCGACGTCAATAAGCGCTATTTGGAAATGAAGCAGCTCGACGTAGAACTCATGGGCCGCGGCATGGCTTGGCTGGATACCGGCACGCACGAATCTCTGCTTGAAGCCGCGCACTTCATCGAAACCATTGATTGCCGGCAAGGGCTGAAAATTGCCTGCCCGGAAGAAATCGCCTTCCGCCAAGGCTACATCAGCGCTGAGCAACTGGAAAAAATCGGCACGGCCATGAGCAAAAATGGCTACGGCCAATATTTGCTGCGATTGTTGAAAGACCGGGTGTTGGGATGAACATCATCCCAACTGCGATTCCCGACGTGCTGATCATCGAGCCGACGGTATTTGGTGATGCACGCGGATTTTTTTACGAAAGCTACAACAAAAAAACACTGGCCGAAAAAGCCGGCATCACAGCCGAGTTCGTGCAAGACAACCAATCACGCTCGAGCAAAAATGTCTTACGCGGGTTGCATTATCAAATTCATCATGCCCAAGGTAAACTCGTACGCGTAATCGAAGGCGAAGTTTTCGACGTTGCCGTGGATATACGCAAAAGCTCACCGACGTTCGGCAAATGGGTTGGTGTCAATTTGTCCGAAGAAAACAGGCGCATGCTCTGGGTGCCCCCAGGCTTTGCGCATGGCTTCGTCACGCTCTCGGAAACTTGTGAATTTCTATATAAAACAACAGATTACTGGCACCCGGAATATGAGCGTAGTTTGCTATGGAACGACCCAACAACAGGCATCAACTGGCCGAATATTGGCGAGCCGCAACTCGCCGAAGAAGATGCGGTGGGCGAGCGATTGCAAGATGCGGATGTTTATCCATGAGAATTTTGTTAACCGGAGTAACCGGTCAAGTTGGACATCATCTCAAACCCGTATTGGAAGCACGCGGCTGGGAGGTGATCGCCCCTACACGTGACACCCTTGACTTGTCCAATCCGGATTCGATCGTTCGCACAGTGCAGGAAATTAAACCACGATTGATCATCAACCCGGCAGCCTACACCGCAGTCGATAAGGCCGAGAGTGAGCCGGAATTCGCCATGGCAATCAATGGCATTGCGCCCGGCATCTTCGCCGAGCAGGCGAAGCAATTGGGAATACCATTAATTCACTTCAGCACTGATTATG
>JAYSXB010000273.1:0-1106 GCA_043717775.1 Arenimonas sp. | reverse complement strand
TAAGCAGCAACCGTACGATGCCATTACCATTGGTGAATGGTTGCAAGCAAATAATTTAGCCAATCAAGTGGGTGGCACCGAATACCTGGTCGATTTAGTCAGCCAAACACCATCGGCCGCCAATATTAAGGCATGGGCTGAAATTGTTCGTGAAAAATCGATTTTGCGGCAGCTCATTGAAGCCGGAACCGATATTGTCAATAACGGTTTTGTGCCTGATGGACGTGAAATCAAACAATTACTTGCCGAGGCTGAGCAGTCGGTCTTTAAAATTGCCGAGCAGGGTGCTCGCGCTAAAAAATCCTTCGTGGCCATGAAAGATGCCGCCAAAGATGCCTATGAGCAAATCATAAAACGCTTCGACAACCAAGGCAGTTTATCTGGGCTGCCTTCTGGTTTTAGTGAGCTCGATAAAATGACCTCGGGCTTACAAAACCAAGACTTAATTATTTTGGCAGCACGACCAGCGATGGGCAAAACCACACTGGCATTGAACATCGCCGAATATGCCGCTATGAAAACCAAAAAAGCCGTTGCGGTGTATTCGATGGAAATGTCCTCAGCGCAGCTCGCGCAACGCTTGCTGTCTTCCATAGGGCGTATCAACGCCAATAATTTGCGCTCTGGTGAATTAGCCGATGAAGATTGGTCGCGCTTAACCTCGGCCATTAAGATGCCGACTGATACAAAAATATTCATCGACGATACACCAGCGCTTTCACCGCATGAGTTGGCATTTCGTGCAAGGCGCTTGAAGCGTGAGCACGATTTAGGATTGATCGTGGTCGACTATTTACAACTGATGCAGGTGCCTGGCAATAAAGAAAATCGCGCCACTGAAATCTCCGAAATTTCGCGCTCGTTGAAAGCCTTGGCAAAAGAATTGGATATTCCGATTATTGCTTTATCGCAGCTCAATCGTGGCTTGGAAAGCCGCACCGATAAACGCCCGATTATGTCGGATTTGCGTGAATCGGGTGGTATTGAGCAAGATGCTGATATTATTTTATTCATCTACCGCGATGAATACTACAATAAAGAAAACTCACCTGATAAGGGCTTGGCGGAAATTATTGTGAGTAAACACCGTAATGGTGAAACCGGTT
>JAYSXB010000272.1:0-7717 GCA_043717775.1 Arenimonas sp. | reverse complement strand
GATTACGGCGGGCTTCGACTAATTGCGTAAAGCTGTCGGTATCGGTGCGTAAAATTTCAAAAGCGGTGCGATCTTCTACCGGCACATCGGCCATGACGCGAATGGATTTAATCGGCGTACGCTGTTCGGCTTTTTCATAGAAACCCAGAGGGCCGGTACCGCGTTGCAAAATAGAGAGTTGTTCCATGCCTTGTACGACACGCCCCACCACGGTGATGTTTTTATCGAGTTGGCGCGGCGATTGGCCGATAACCACATAAAGCTCGGAGCCGTTGCTGCTGTCGGGTTCCATGCCGCGACCGGCGCCGACCATGCCATAGCAATGCGTCAGCCATGCCTGGTTATTGACCGGATTTTGTGCAGCCGGCATGCCTTCTACAAAACCCACATGCGGTGCCCAGCCATCAACATCGGGCAGGCGAGTGAAGGCGAGGCCGTCACTTTTACGGACGAATTCGGCAGGCAGTGTTTGTTTGGCGAGTCTAAAAGGTCGTTTTAATTTTTCATCATCACCATTGGCATCGCCCCATTGCACCACGAAATTATCCTGAGAACGGTTGATGCTCAAACCATCAAAATATTTTTCTTTCGCCAGTGCGACAATATTTTTACTGTGCTGGGGTGCAAATGTCGGCGCAAGCTCAATCACGACGCGACCGGAATTGAGTTCCATATAAATCGTATTGTTTGGGTCTAATTGACGCCAGTCACTCGGCTGCGTGGCGTCCAGAATTTCCTGCATGGTTTTTGGTTTCACTGGCGCGGCAGGGCTATCTTGTGCACTTAGCGTAGCGTTACTGAATGCAATAGTCATTGCCAGCGCAAGTACTAAATATTTTTTTGTTTTCATGTTGGAATTCCGTAGAGGTCGAGGTAGTTTGCCACAGCATTGGATGAAGATTATCGCAAAACTTCAAGCGCAGCGGCAGCTGCATGAAGCTCGGCGCCAAGATAACTGTGGCTACCGCAAGCAATAAAGCCAGCCTTGGCAAATTGCTTTCGATACCAAGTGGCAGGGCGCTCGATAAAGCCGATTTTGTCGCCGATAATATCGTCTTCCTTGCTCCAAAGCTCGAGAAATGCCAAGCCACCGCAAAGCTCGGCGAAGCCTTTCAGGCCACGTTTTAATTCGGCATCGGATAGGTAGTGCATCACATCGGAGCAGACCAGTAAATCCGCTGGCGCGCCAAATCGGAGTTGTTCGAGTTGGCCAAAATTAGCGAAGGCTATATTGCGAGTGCGGCCAAATCGCGACACGGCATATTCACTGGAATCGACACCACGATAGTCCAATTTGGGTCGAAGCTTCAATAAGGGCGAGCGCCATACGGCTTCGCCACAGCCAACGTCCAATACCGAGCGAATCGGGCGTTCCAGATAATATTCGGCCAGCGAGACCGCCATATGTACTTTACGCTCCAGCAAGGCCGGGCTGTTGCGCTCGTGCTTTGAATTGCGATACCAGCGATCAAAATAATTTTTGTCATACTGCTTGTTCATGGCCAAACCCGATAGAATTTCGACTAGCTTACGCGTTATGCTGAATTTGCCAATATTGAGAGGCGGTTTCGATGGATGTAACGTGGCTATTTCAGAGTATGTGGTGGAGCACCGTGGGTTTGAGTTATTTTATTTATGGCAAACGCCAAGGCAAAATCATGGCGATGACCTGCGGCGCTTTATTGATGGTTTTCTCGTATTTTATCGATAGCAATCTGTGGATGTTTGTTATTGGCGTGGTGCTAAGCTTTATTCCCTGGCGCTGGCGGATGTAAACCAATAAGGCCGAACCACTAGAGTTAGCAATGGCAAAAGATGATGCTTTTATTGAATATCTGCATGAGTTGCTGGACCTGCTTGGTAAAATTTCGACTAAAAAAATGTTTGGTGGCCATGGCGTTTATTGCAATAACGTGATCATGGGCTTGGTGATCAACGAAGCCCTATATTTAAAAGTGGATGAACAGAGCAAAGATTTTTTTAGCAAGCAAGGCTGTGAACCCTTCGTTTACCAAAGCAAGGCCAAGCAAGTGGCGATGAGTTATTGGTCTGTGCCCGATGAGGCAATGGAGTCTTCCGAACAAATGTTGCCGTGGGCGAAACTCGCTTATGCGGCAGCATTGCGGAAAGAAAAAAAGCTTGCGCCAAAAAAGAAGTAGGGTGGGCATTGCCCACCTTTATGGTCAATTGAAAATATTAGGTGGGCGGTGCCCACCCTACGATCTCAGCCAATCTGCAACGAACGCATGCTAATCGAGCTCATTACTTCTGCATTAAAAAATCTCAATAACTCGCCTTCTTGCTGTTGTGCGAGCACATACAACAAAGGCAGATAATGTTCGGCAGTCGGAATACTTAAGGCCGCCATTTGTCCGAATTTTGCATAATCACATAGGGCGGCATGATCTTTCTGCAAAATACAATTCATGACAGTTTGATCGTAGGCACTTGCCCAGTCGTAAGCCCGCACTTCGTTGAAATCAAATTCCCGCAAGTTATGCACGATATTGCCGCTGCCAACGATCAACACACCTTGCTCACGCAGCGGCCTTAATTTTTTGGCCAGCTCGTAATGTGATTGAGCATTTCGTGTGCGGTCCAGACTCAATTGCAAAACGGGAATATCGGCCGCCGGGTACATGGGGTGTAACACACTCCATGCGCCATGGTCCAAACCACGCTCTGCATCCAGATGCACAATCTCCGGCTGCAATAAATCAACAATCTGTTGTGCCAACTCCGGGTTGCCGGGCGCTCGATATTGAACATCGAACAGAGTTTTTGGAAAGCCGTAAAAATCGTGAATGGTGTCTGGTGTGTCGCTTGCCGTAACGCCAATACCCATGGTTTCCCAATGCGCCGAAATACAAAGTATTGCTCTGGGTTTGGGCAATTCCGTGCCCAATTGTTGCCATGAGCGGCTAAAAGCATTGTCTTCAATGGCGTTCATCGGCGAGCCGTGGCCAAGGAACAGGGCGGGCATTAGTGAGTTCATGGCGTATTCCGGATCAGATTGGTTTCAGTGTGACAAAAATCAGGAGTCGTGACTTATGGCAGGTTCACTATACGTAACTTAACACTATGCTGCAGTCATGGATAAGCCGTAGGAGTTCAGCCATGACCGAAACCGAGATTCATCTCAAAAAATTCCAGAAGGAATTAAGCGCTGGCATGGTGTCTTTGGTGCTCCTGGGCGTGCTTGGACAGGCGACTGAACCCATGTACGGCTACCAAATTGCCAAGCGTTTTGAAGGCGCTGGCGAGGCTGTACTTACCGGCAAGCAAAGCGCGCTCTATCCGGTGCTGCGAAATCTAAGTGCTTCAGGCTTGCTCGATAGTTTTGTCGAGCCCTCGGTATCCGGGCCACCAAGGCGCTATTACCAAATTACTGAAGATGGCCGCGCCGTATTGAGCGAATGGCTAAACACCTGGAACGCGACACGCAGCTTTGTGGATTCAATTTTGAAAGGTACATTGAAAGGGGACAGTCATGACTAATATCTCGCAAACACCGAAAACAATTCCCGAATATCTGGAGTTATTACGTGCCGCATTGAAAGGAAAAGATCCGGCCTTGCTACAAGACGCACTTTACGATGCCGAAGAATATCTTCGTGCCGAATTAGCCGAGCATCCAGAACAAGATGAAGCCAGCGTGCTGGAAAAAGTGGCAAGTAGTTATGGCGCACCCGATGAAGTGGCAGAAATTTACAGCGAACGCGAAGTCGTAGTCAGCGAAGCCTTTCGTTCACCGCGTGCAAGTATTGCGCAAACAAAAAGTAGTGAAGGTGTTGCCAGTGTAGGCGTGAGCGTCAATAAAAAACCGCAGAACGCTATCGCCTGGTTTTTTGGTGTTGCCGCCGACCCGCGTGCCTACGCTGCACTGTTCTACATGTTGCTTTCATTAGCGACCGGTACTTTCTATTTCACTTGGGCAGTGACAGGTCTGAGTTTGTCATTGGGTTTCATGATTCTGATTATCGGTATTCCGTTCGCCGTATTGTTCATGGGCTCGGTCTGGGCTTTGTCATTAGTCGAGGGCCGCTTGGTTGAAACCATGCTCGGTGTGCGCATGCCAAGGCGTCCTGCTTACGTGAATCAAGAAGGAGGTTTCCTGACCCGCATCAAGGAAATTTTAGTCGATCCACGCACTTGGGCGACATTGCTTTATATGCTGTTGATGCTGCCTTTGGGAATTACCTACTTCACCATTGCCGTCACCGCGCTATCACTTTCGCTAAGTTGTATTGCAGCACCTCTGATGTATTTCGTTGGCTATGCCGATTATGTTCAATTTAATTTCGGTGATTGGACCTTGGTCAATCATTCTTGGATGGTAATACCCATGTTTTTTATCGGTGTCCTGGGTGTTTTCATCACTTTGCACGTGGCACGCGGCATCGGACAATTGCACGGCATGATGGCGAAACATTTGCTGGTGAAAATTGGCTGAGTACACGATGGACTTAAACGAAAAAGGGCGGAATATCCGCCCTTTTTTTACCCACTAATTCAAAGCTCTAGGACTCACATCATTTGACTGATGATGCCCCAGAAACTCATCACCAATAATATTATCGTTGCGATTGCGCCAATCATGAAGCCCATGCTGCGTTTGCCGGCTTCGGAAATATAGCCAAAGACATACCATAAGCGGCCAACAAGCCAGGCATAACCGAGATACGCGGCATATTGTGGGTTGCAATAAATCGTCGCCAGCCATAACAGCGGTAAAAATATGATCGTCTGCTCGAGTGTATTTTGATGTGCGCGAAAAGCCCGGTCGAAGGCGGGGTGCCCGGAAGTTGCCGGTGCATGAATTTGATATTTACCGCGCGCGCGGCCAACAAAATACATGGCAATTATAATGACGATGCTAGTTAATGCGGTAATCAAAGCGGCTTGCAAATACATGGTTATTCCCCGTGGTGCGCGAGATAGTCGCGATGGGTTACTCTAAGCGTAAGGCAGCACAAAGCCAAGAGTCGAAACCGCCATGAATACTGTGCCGAACCCCGATACCTTGATTGCTCAGACTAAAAACTGGCTGGAACGGGCCGTGATTGGTTTGAATTTATGTCCGTTTGCAAAAGCGGTGCATGTAAAAGAGCAAATTCGCTATGTGGTGTCGCATGCACAGAATGAAGAAGAGCTGCTTGCCGATTTATTATATGAATTACAACTGCTCTACGATGCAGATGCCGAAAAAGTCGAAACCACTTTGCTAATTCATCCTTATGTCATGACCGATTTCTTGGACTACAACGATTTTCTGGAAATTGCTGATGCGGCAGTATCCGAGCTCGCATTAGACGGTGAAATTCAAGTCGCCAGTTTTCATCCGGATTACCAGTTCGCCGAAACCCGATACGAAGATATCGAAAATTACAGTAACCGCGCGCCGTATCCGTGTTTGCATTTGCTCAGGGAAAGCAGCATCGAAAAAGCTGTTGCAGCATTTCCCGATGCCGGAAAAATTTACGAAAAAAATATCGAGACATTAAAAGCATTAGGCACCGAAGGTTGGAAGCAATTGTGGGTGTAGGTTGGGCCGGGGCCCGACCTATAATTAATCCGGCTGCCACGCATAACTAATCTTGGTGAACAAGGCTCTGCCGGTAGCAAAAAACTCGGTATATTTGTCGTCAGAGTATTGGCCTTCTGAGTAGCCTGCATAAAACGCGGTGCGTGGATTAATCTTGTACGAATACAATAACTGAATGCCAAGATCACTTTCTTCCGCATTGATTTGCAGTGGTCTTACATCAAGAAATTTGTCACGCAAAGTGTTGCCGTATTGCAACGACAATCTGAGACGTTGACGCTGATCAAATTGCCAGGACAGTCGGGCATCACTCAGGTTGGCAACAAAAACATCGCCGCCATCACGTGATAATTTTTGATAAGTGTGATTAAGCCGAAAATTGATACCCTTGCCGATATTAAGAGTGATCGAAGGATCAATTTGGGTGATATCGGCCAGCTTTGCATTCCGGTAGTCTATCTGTTGACCGTCACGCAGGAAAAGCGAGAAATTAAGGCGTGAAGTGGGTGTAATTTCGCCATACATCGACCACCAGGATTCATCAAATAATTGTCCGGCCCAAAAGCGGTCACGCTTTAATGCACCGACTTGAATAAAACTTTGCATGGGGCCATTCAATGAGAAATAGGCTTCCAGCTCACGCTCCAATAATTGACCATCGCTACGGTGGGTAATATCCCAATCACCACGTAATTGCACGCGGGTAATTTTCGCACCATCTTCGCCGTGCCAAGTCCGTGAACCACCAATAACCGATTTATAGTTATCCACTTGGTTGATAAAACCAAGATCCGCACGGAAGCCCTTATCGTAACTGGTGTGCGAGGCATAGGCACCCCAATTGCGGTTGCTGAATTCATAGCCTACCGAGAAGGCATCGCCTTGTTGTTTTGGCGGCAATGGTGGTTCTGGTAGTCTCGGATTAAATGCGGCCGGATTCTCCGAATCGGAAGTCAACCATTGGGCGGTGATGGTATGCCCCTTGGTTTGCCAACGACCATCAATTCCGACAACCGTATTTGCGTAATCATCGCCAGTGCGCACTGTGGATATCAGGCCAATGCTGGTTTTACTATTGACGTCGAAGCGATAACGGCCCACAGCGGCTAATGATTCTTGTTCCAAACGTGGGCTAAACCTTGAACCGAGCGCATTGGGCAATAGAACTTGCGTGACAGAATCTTGAGCTGCAAAAAAACCGTAGGTATGTTTTCCATTACGACCGGTGGCACGAATGCCATAGTCAGGGTCCTGAATAGATCGTGTGTAAACCACGTTAAACGGCGTGCTGAAATAATCAGCACCCTCTAGAAAGAAAGGCCGTTTCTCTGGAAAGAACAAGGCAAAGGTCGTGTTTAAGTCCAGTTGCGCCTGATCACTTTCAACTTGTGAAAAGTCTGGATTAATCGTGCCGTTCAAAGTCAGGTTTGAACCGATGCCCCATTTTACGTCAACACCAAGATCGTATTGGCCGCCGTCGCTTTGCCAAGCAGAGTACGGTTTGTCTCTAGTTTGCGCGTAAGCAGCAGTGAGCGTAGGTGTCACTTCCAGATCGCGGCCTGGATTGGCATTGGCAAAACCTTTAAGTTTGGCGAGGCCGCACAGATAGCAGTTGTCACCGCGAATTAATTTATTATTGGAAATGCGATAGCGATTATCGCGCGGACGAAAACGCAGGAAATCCACTCCCCATAATTGCGACACCCCATTGGTCTTTTGAAATCGCAAAGTGGAATAAGGGATACGCATTTCTACTGTGTAACCAGCGGTGTTTATTTTAGCTGCGCTCTCCCATAGACCATCCCAAGAATCATCTTCATTACCACTAGCACCATCAATAATTAGGTCACCCTGTGCGCCCAATGGGTTTACATAAAATTCGTAAGCGCGACGTTGATCGTTAAACGTATCAATAGTGAAGCCAATAAAATCATCACTCCAAAGGCTGTCGCGATCACGCAGGAACGCCCGTATCTTGCTTGGGTCGGGGTCTATGGCTCGAAAAGCTAATAATACTTCGCGACCATTGTCGGCAATATAAGCGGTAGTTTTTACCGAGGCAGCCGCGTTATCGGCGGGCTGCGTTTCGATATCTAATTCTACTGCTCGTGCTTTTTGCCAAAAATCCTCATCGGGCACGCCATCAATCACTACATCGCCCGAGAGAGTGGG
>JAYSXB010000271.1:0-19899 GCA_043717775.1 Arenimonas sp. | reverse complement strand
TTGATATCCATGCCGGCGGCAACGATCTTTTATTTCCGCATCATGAAAACGAAGTCGCCCAGAGTACTTGCGCCCATGGCGGTAAAGTATTCGCACGTTTCTGGATTCATAACGGCATGCTAGATTTTGGCGGCACCAAGATGTCGAAGTCGCTAGGCAATGTGAGCGTGCTGCATGGCTTGCTGAAAACTCATCCAGCTGAAGCATTGCGTTATGCCCTGCTCACCGCGCATTATCGTCAGCCATTGGATTGGACTGATGGCTTGATCGAACAAAGTATTAAAACGCTGGATCGCTTGTATGGAACGCTGCGTGATTTGAAAGATATTCATGCAGAACCCGTCATTCCGGAAATTGTCGAAACCGCTTTATGCGATGACTTGAACACGCCAATTGCATTGTCGGAGTTAGCACGAATCGCCAGTGAAGCTCGCAAAGCTGAAACTACTCAAGACAAAACACGTTTGAAATCCGAGTTACTGGGGGCAGGTTTATTGCTTGGCTTGTTGCAACAAGATCAAGCCGTCTGGTTCGCCCGCGGCAACGACAATAGCGATGATGCACGCATCCAAGCTTTAGTCGATGAACGTAATGCCTCGAAAAAAGCAAAGGACTTCGCACGATCAGATGCTATTCGCGATCAATTAGCTGCTGAAGGTATTTTGCTGGAAGACACCGCACAAGGCGTGCGCTGGAGACGTGCATGATGTTTCCGATGGAAGCCAGCGCTGCCGATGCACAAAAAACGATCGCGGAAGAATTCGCATTTTTCAGTGATTGGTCTGAGCGCTATCAATACTTGATTGATCTGGGAAAAAAACTGCCGGATCTAAAAACGGAATGGAAAACCGAAGAACACCGATTAACCGGATGTCAGTCGATGGTCTGGATTGTGCCGGAAGGCAATAAAGACAAACTCGAGTTCAACGCAATCAGCGATTCCACCATTGTATCGGGTCTCATATTTCTTGCACTGCGGGTTTATTCAGGTCGTAGTGCCGAAGAAATCATGAACACGGCGCCGGATTACATTAGCCAAATCGGGTTGGCAAAACATTTGTCGCCCACTCGTAGCAATGGCATGAAATCACTGCTGCAGTTTATTCAACAAACAGCGCACAGCGCACTCACTGTCAGGAATACTGCATGAAATTTCGTCTTTGCGTGTTGGCCTTTGTCATTACCTCAGGTCTTTCATTGCCATTGTCGGCGGCAGAAATCAGCGTTCCGCAAGCATCCGAAATTCCCGCCAGCTCACAAAAACTGGCACCGATGATTCATCGCTTTACGTCGGACTTGTCGAGCATTGAACATACCTTTGACATTACCGGCAGTCCGAAGCGTGAAGCCGCGCTGCGGAGTCTATACACCGGCTGGTTAAAATCCATCGGCACACTTGATTATGCATCGCTAGCGCTGGAAGATCAGGTTGACTACGCGCTCTTCAAACGCGAATTGAATTATCGTCTAAAGCAACTGGATTTTAACCGTAAACGTTTTGATCAGGCCGCAGCACTAATGCCGCAAGCGAATACTTTGATTACGCTTGCCGAAGACCGTCGTGCATTGGTATATGCCGACGCAAAGACCAGCGCACAGGTTTTAACGCAGGCACAAAAAGCACTTGAAAAAATTCACACGCAATTAGATAGCAAAGACAACAAGTCACAAGTTAGCCCGATCGTTGCGCTGCGCGCATCAAAATACCTCGGCAGCCTGCGTGAGAACTTGAAAGACTGGTTTACCTTTTATAATGGCTACGATCCTAACTTCAGCTACTGGACCAAACTGCCTTACGAAACGCTCGATAAAGAAATGGAATCCTATTCCAAATTTCTGCGAGACAAATTAGCCGGCGCTGCAAATCCGGAAACCATTATCGGTGACCCAATTGGCCGTGATGCGTTGATGGTGGATCTGCAACACGAAATGATTCCCTATACGCCGGAAGAATTAATTATATTGGCCGAGAAAGAATTGAGCTGGTGCCAAAATGAAATGACAAAAGCTGCAGCAGAAATGGGTTACAAAGATTGGCGACAAGCGCTTGAGGCCGTCAAACAGCACAGTCCGCTGCCCGGCGAGCAGCCGAAGCTCGTTGTGCAACTGGCCGATGAAGCCATCGATTACGTGACCAAGAATAATCTGGTAACCGTACCCGAGATCGCCAAGCGCGACTGGCGTATGACCATGCTAACGCCAGAGTATCAGTTGCAAGCGCCGTTCTTTTTGGGTGGCGAAGATGTCTGGGTTGCCTATCCGACCGATGGCATGCCGCAAGATAAAAAACTTATGACGCTACGTGGCAACAACCGTTATTTTTCGCGTGCGGTCGTGCATCACGAGTTGATACCCGGCCATCACCTGCAATTTTTCTATAACCAGCGTTATCAAACGCAACGGCAATTATTCAGCACTCCGTTCTGGACTGAAGGCTGGGCCCTGTATTGGGAAATGCAATTGTATGATCGCGGCTTTGCCAAAGCGCCGGAAGAAAAAATCGGCATGCTGTTCTGGCGCAGCCATCGCGCCGCCCGCATTTTATTTTCGCTGTCGTTCCATATGGGCAAGATGACGCCAGAACAATCGATTGATTTATTGGTAGATCGTGTCGGCCATGAACGCGAAAATGCTGCCGCCGAAGTTCGTCGTAGCTTTGCCGGTGATTACGGCCCGCTTTACCAAATCGCCTACATGATTGGCGGCCTGCAATTCCGCGCCTTGCACAAGGAATTGGTTGAAAGCGGAAAAATGACTGATCGCGACTTTCATGATGCTATTTTAATGGGCGGCGAAATGCCGGTGTCGGTAGTGCGTGCGCGACTATTGAAACAAACTCCCAATATGGATTTACCTGCGGAGTGGAAGTTTTATGATTTTGCGAAATAATTTTTTCAACCTAAAATTAAATGCACGTCATCCCGGCAAAAGCCAGGACCCAGAAACATTAACGAAGCGTGCATAACCAATAATGCTGCAAGTTCTGGGCCCCGGCTTTCGCCGGGTTGACGATCACCCTATATGTAGAGGTAGAAATTAAATGGATTTAATTACCAGCAACCTAATCATCATCGTACTCACCTGTGTGGTGTCGTACACCGCATTTAATAATGCCAAGCTGATGGATGACTGGATTCTTCGCCCGTTTCAAGCACAGCGTGACAAGCAATATTATCGCTATGTGACTTATGGCTTTTTACATGCCGACGGCATGCATCTGCTGTTCAATATGATCACCCTGTATTTCTTCGGTCGTGTAATGGAAGGTTTTTATACTTCCGAGCTTGGCCCTTTCGGTTATGCCCTGTTTTATCTTGGCGGAATAATTTTTTCGGTACTACCTAGCGCCCTGCAAAACCAGAAAGACCCGCGTTACGCGACCTTAGGCGCCTCCGGCGCAGTATCAGCCGTCTTGTTTGCCTACATATTGTTCGAGCCATGGACGACATTGCTGATTTTCTTTATTCCCTGCCCAGCCATTATTTATGCGGTCTTGTATGTCGCATATTCGATCTGGCTTGATAAAAAAGGCGGCGACAATGTGAACCATAGTGCCCATTTATGGGGTGCTGCGTACGGTGTTGCTGCAACGCTGCTGATTCAGCCAAGTGTGCTGAGTCATTTCCTGAATCAATTGATGAGCCCGTTTTCGTGATGTATCCCTTAAGATGATAATCGAAGAAAAATGGGGCGGGCCGACAATTAGGTAAATTATTCAGCGAGTTTTTTATTTTACCGCGAGGCTAAATAAACATAAAAATGGGGTTTCAGAAATCCATCAGCCATAGCAAGGTAACACTCATATGGCAGACTACAAAAAAAAGTATTCTCGCTGCCATTATTTCATCTCGCAACATGCTTACTATCGCATGCCTATGATTTTGATAAGATGTAGCTATAAATCTAGGGATTTCCAATGAACAGTAGTTATCCGAACGATGTTGTCGTCGCCAAATTCAATCCATTAATTCGACCCTATTTGGTTTTACAGATTGGCTTTGTAATGGCGGTGACCATTATCGGCATTCCCTTGGCATTGATTTGGGTTTGCGGTGTCGGTCAATGGTGGGCGCGGCATTATTTCGATAAATTACATTGTGAAATCGGCGATACTGAAATTCGTTTTCGCAAGGGTATTCTTTTCCAAATCGAGAAAACCATTCCGCTGGAAAACATTCAGGATGTAACTTTTATCGAAGGCCCGTTACTTAAGTATTTTCATTTAAGCATTTTAAAATTTGAAACAGCTGGACAAAGTGCGAATCAGGCACATGACATGCAGTTTGTCGGGATTATCGATGCGCATGATTTTCGGGAGTTGATTTTGAAACGCCGCCAACTTGTTCGTAATCGTATGCAGCCGAGCAAGGCCGTTGGCAATAGTGATGCATCTGTCGAGCAGCTGGCAGTACTGAATACAATCAAAGTACAACTAGACGAAATTACGCGATTATTACAGCAGCAAAAATAAAAGAACCTGTTTGCAATAAAACTAGATATTCGAATCCTGAATTTCTTTCGGCATATGCTCGGCCAGGAAATCAATAAAGACACGAACGGCCGGTAATAAACCACGACGTGATGGAAATACCGCGTGGCAAATACCCAAAGGCAAATTCCAATCGGGCAATACTTTCTGCAAGCGCCCTGCTTTCAGGTCTTCGCAACAAATAATTTGCGGCAATAAGGCGACCCCGATCCCTTTGAGGGCGGCTTGATGCAGTAAAGAAAAACTCAGTGCCATGAGTGAGGGATTAATATCGACTTTTTCAACGACGCCATTAGCACCGTGTAATTCCCAGCGCTGGCGGGCTTCGTCTTCACTCATGCTCAGCGTGGTGTGTTTGCTAAGCTCTTGCGGATGTTGCGGGATGCCGTTGCGTTTCAAATAATCCGGACTGGCCACCAATAATTCGTTGAAATGGCCGAAACGCTTCAGGATAAAATCGGCGTCGGCAGCGAGTGAATTACGTACCCGCAAGGCGACATCAAAACCTTCGTTGATCACATCGACGCGCCGGTTGCTGACATGCAATTGCACTTTTACTTTTGGGTATTGCAGCATGAACTTCGGCAATAACTTGCTGAGAATATCTTCCACCAATAATACCGGTGCACTGACTTTAATCAGTCCGCGTGGTTCAGCGCTAACTCTATCGACCACTTCGCGAGCAGCCTGCGCTTCGGCCAACATGCTTTGCGCATGGCGATAAACATTTTGCCCGACATCGGTGACCGAGAATTTTCGGGTAGAACGCTGCAATAAACGCACGCCCAGATCGGCTTCTAGTTGAGTAATACGACGACTCAAACGGGATTTCGGAATTCCCAGCGCACGCTCGGCCGCCGCATAGCCGCCGTGTTCCACTACCACGGCGAAGAATTGCAAATCGTTTAAGTCGGGGTATTTCAAGAAATCACTTCCGCCCCGCCCATATACCGACGAAGCACTTCCGGCACCGTGATGGAGCCATCGGCATTTTGATAATTTTCCATCACTGCTACCAGGCAACGGCCTACCGCCACACCAGAGCCATTCAAGGTGTGTACTAATTCGGGTTTGCCGGTGGCCGGATTACGCCAACGCGCCTGCATACGACGCGCCTGAAAATCGCCGCAATTGGAAATTGAACTAATCTCACGATAGGAATTTTGGCCGGGCAACCAGACTTCAAGATCATGCGTCTTGATAGCGGCAAAACCCATATCGCCCGTGCATAACAATAAGCGGCGATAAGGCAACCCCAGTTTTTCAAGCACGGTTTCGGCATGACGCGTCATGGCGTCGTGTACGGCGAAACTTTCTTCCGGGCGTGCAATGGCAACCAGTTCCACTTTTTCAAATTGATGTTGTCGAATAAAGCCGCGCACATCACGGCCATAACTACCGGCTTCGGCGCGGAAGCAAGGTGTATGGGCGGTCATCAGCATCGGCATATTTGCGTCATCGAGAATTTCATCACGCACTAAATTGGTTAATGAAACTTCGGATGTTGGAATTAAGTAGCGCTTGCTGTCGCCAACCATGGTGCAGAATAAATCTTCCTCAAACTTCGGTAATTGCGTCGTGCCCTGCATGGACTCTGCATTGACGATCAATGGTGTGTTCATTTCGGTGTAGCCGTGTTCATCGGTATGCAGGTCGAGCATGAATTGCGCCAGTGCACGATGCAAACGAGCGAGTTGCCCACGCAGTACGGTAAAACGCGAGCCGGATAATTTCGCACCTGCCTCAGCATCCAACCAGTTATGACGTTCACCCAGAGCGACGTGGTCTTTCACTTCAAAATCGAAAACACGCGGAGTGCCGAAAATTTTCAGCTCGACGTTTTCACTTTCATCATTGCCGATGGCAACCGATTCGTGCGGAATATTTGGTATATGCAGGGAAATGGTTTCGATTTGCGCCTGCACTTCCTGCAAGCGATGTTCAGAAGCTTTTAATTCATCGGCATAAGCCGCGACTTCTGCCATCAGCGGTGTAGTGTCCTCGCCCTTGGCTTTCGCTTGTCCAATCGATTTTGATCGGGTGTTGCGGAGGTTTTGTAATTCCTGGGTACGCGTTTGAATTTGCTTACGCTCGGTTTCTAAGGATTCAATCGCAACGACATCGAGGTCGTACTTGCGAGTCTGCTTCAGGCGAGCAGCAGTTTCAGCCAGTGAAGTACGCAGTAAATGGGGGTCTAACATGGAATATTCCAGAAATGAAACGAGACAGCCCATTATCGCTGGGTTGATACTGTGGGTGCAACGAAATATTGTGATCTGTAGGAGCGCCTTTAGGCGCGACAAACCTGCGAAATAGTTTCATTCACGCCGCCCGCAAGCGGCCTCCTACGTTTTTTGTAGGAGGGCCTTCTAGGCCCGACCGATCTGGCGGGATTTTTCGGGCCTAGAAGGCCTTCCTACCAAAGCAGGCTTTCGTGGGAGCGGCGTAAGCCGCGAATCTTCCAGACAACATCACGGCTTACGCCGCTCCCACGATACGGCCTTATGACTTTCGCGAGCCAGGGAAAAACATATTAGTCCTGCGTTGGTATTGCGCATATCCCACGCGTTTTTGTGCTGAATAAAATTCGGATGGCACGGCGCCGGAATAATGCGTGAGTACGATATACATGACATAGGACAAATAGATCAGGGCAATGGCAAATGCCACGGTGTGCCAAATCGCGATGCTATGCGACAAGAATATCAAAGATGAAATCGACGAGAGCACAAGCGCATTCCAGACGATCCATTCACCAAAATAATTGGGGTGGCGGCTGTATTTCCAAAGCCCGTCTTCGCAATGTTCACCTTTGCGTTTTTCACGGTGCATACGTAAACCGAAGCGCGCTTTTTGTGCGTCGGCAATAAATTCAAACGCGAATGCTGCGGCCCACAAACCGTAGCCAAATATTTCAAGCAATGATAAATCTGGTGAAGGGTTACTGGCCTGCAAAATGGCAGGTAGCGCCAGTACCGACATATTGGCGAAGCCTTGGCTCGCGACTTCAAATAACATTGCCGGCTTATGCTGCCAACCACGACGTTGCCAACGCAGACGCTGGTATTGATAACGCGGTAATTCTTTATTGAGATAGCCCAGTTTCAAACCAATTAAAGCCATTGCCGTCATGCGGCCACCGGCGAATAAATATAAGCCCGCAATAATGTAACTTCGCCATGTTAGTTCATCGCTAAAGAATAAAACTTGCAGACCGATAAAAAATAAACCCAATGGCCAGGCCAGATCAACGTAGGACATACGACCGGTTTTTATTGCAGGAATGATACATATCAACAAGAACAAAACTGCTTGCACAACGACATTGCCGAGCGTGAAAGCTCGCAATGGCGGGCTTAGCAGCATCACCAGCAAGCAAAGGATATACGGCAAAGTGTGCATTAGATGGTTGAAATATTGTTTCATTAATCAGCCATTATTCTGTGGGAGCGCCATAAGGCGCGAATGATCTGCAGCAATACCGGGCTGTTCGCGCCTTACGGCGCTCCCACGGGCAATCCCGCGAAAGTTCGATTCAATTCGCATTGGTCGCGCTAAAAATTTCAGCCATTCTTGCACCCAGCCAAACCAGAAATAAGCCGACAGCCAGTGTAATCGACAAATACAGTAATGCCTGCCCATTTTTATCGGCGCGAAAATGCACCAAACATTCAAGCATCAGCGCCGAATATGTCGTAAAACCACCGAGAATTCCAACCATCAAAAAACCACGCCAATAAATGGCATTGGCACCGCGATTTTCCAACCAGATATAACAATAACCAGCAGCGAATGAGCCGATTAAATTGACGATAAGCGTACCCCAGGGCATACCTTGATTTAAATGTCGCAAGGCAAAGTCACCAATCAAATAACGCCCCGCTGCGCCCAAAGCACCACCCGACATGACTAAACCCAGCATTGTCCAATTCATTTTTTCTTCTCTTTATTATTTTTTTGGGCTTCGGTTCTAGCTTCGCGCAAGGCATCGAGTTTTTCTTTGAGTTTAATTTCCAGCCCGCGATTCACCGGCTCGTAATACACGCGTTCGCCCATTTTATCGGGGAAGCCGGTTTGATCAAGTGCGATACCACCTTCAAGATCATGGTCGTATTGATAGTTTTTTCCGTAGCCGATTTCTTTCATTAGTTTTGTCGGAGCGTTGCGAAGATGTAGCGGTACTTCTTGCGTACCTAAATCACGCACATCTTTTTGTGCTGATTTAAAAGCGACATAAGCGGCATTGGATTTTGCACACGAGGCTAAATAAATCACCAATTGCGCTAGTGCAAGATCACCTTCGGGACTACCCATTCGATCGTAAGCTTGCCAGGCTTCAATCGCCATTGGCAAGGCACGCGGGTCCGCCAGACCAACATCTTCGACAGCCATCCGTGTTAAACGGCGCGCCAAATAGTGTGGATCACAACCGCCATCGAGCATGCGACTAAACCAATAAAGGGCGGCGTCGGGATTGGAGCTTCGCACCGATTTATGCAGGGCAGAAATCTGGTCGTAAAACTGCTCGCCACCTTTATCGAAGCGACGTGTGCGGTCGGCCAATACCTGTGACAGCATGGCTTCGTTGATTTCATTATTTTCACTCGCGGCCAGTTCGGTAGCGATTTCCAAAAGTGTTAAAGCACGACGTACATCACCATCCGCGGCATGCGCAATCAGGGCTAAATTTTCTTCGGTAATTTTTATTTGATATTGCGCCAGCCCGTGCTCCGCGTCTTGCAGAGCTCGATGTAAGGCCGCCACAATATCATCGGCATTCACCGATTCCAGCACATGCACGCGACAGCGCGATAACAATGCCGAATTCAATTCAAAACTTGGGTTTTCCGTGGTGGCGCCGACAAAAATAATGGTGCCGCGTTCGATATGCGGCAAAAATGCATCTTGCTGGGTTTTATTAAAGCGATGCACTTCATCGACAAATAAAACAGTTCGGCGACCTTCATGAAAACGCCGTTCGGCTTCGGCTAAAACATTTCGTACTTCGGGCAGACCCGACAATACCGCCGATATCGCCTGAAATTCGGCTTCCGCATGTTTTGCCAGCAACAGCGCCAGCGTAGTCTTGCCGCAACCGGGCGGGCCCCACAAAATCATGGAATGGATCTGGCCGAGCTCCACGGCACGGCGTAGTACAGACTTGGGTGCCAACAAACGCGATTGGCCCACCATGTCGTTGAGTGTTCGCGGACGCATGCGTTCGGCCAATGGTTTTAAGGATTCATTGGCTTGAAATAAGGACGCTGCGGGTTGTTTGGTTTTTGGCACAGGTAATTGTATCTTTGTTTCAGGTTTAAGCGATTCCTTGCAGGATTAGGAGCACTCACGAGTGCGATTGGTCTGCGGCTATGTTTGATTTTCACGAGCAGAGCTCGCTTCTACGCTCATTATTGTCGCAGGTTTTTCGCGCCTGAAGGCGCTCCTACGGTTTCAATAAAACTTCTAAAATTTTGCCGACGGCTGCAAAGGCAAACGCACCAGTGATATGCGTAGCGGCGCCAAGCCCGGCTCCGCAATCAAGTTTCATGGCGGCATCGGCACCCAATGCTGGTCGGATTCCGCAGACACTGCCATCGGCTTGCGGATATTTCACGTTTTCCAAGGAATAAATGGCGGTAACACCAAAATAGCGATCCGGATTTTTCGGGAAATTAAATTCGGCACGTAGTTTTTTGCGAATCAGAGCCAGTAACGCATCGTGTTCGGTTCTTGATAAATCACGTAGTCGCACCTGGGTAGGATCGGTTCTGCCACCCGCTGAGCCGCAACAAATCACCGGTAATTTTCGACGGCGGCACCAGGCGATCATTTCAACTTTGGTACGAAAACTATCGCAGGCATCGAACACCAGGTCATAGCTACGATTAAGCAATTCGTCCAGATTCGTCGGCGTCAAAAAACTGGCAATCACATCGACTTCAATCAATGGATTAATTGCGTGGCAACGCTCGGCCAACACTTCGGCTTTTCCGCGACCATATTGGCCTTCAAGCGCAAACAATTGCCGATTGGTATTGGATACACAAATATCGTCGGCATCAATCAAGGTCAATTTACCGATACCGCTGCGAGCCAATGCTTCAACGGCCCAGGAGCCAACGCCGCCCAAACCGATAATCGCCACATGCTTTTTTGATAATGTTGAAACGCTGCCGCGACCATATAATCGTTCGATGCCGGCAAAGCGTTCAGTCAAGATTGGATTCATGGGCACTATTCTAAAGTCTTTCGATGCCCGATGATGGGCGCTTTAGCGAGGAAACCCATGCAACGTCTATTATTTCTATTGTTATTGCTATTGAGCGCCTGTGTTAGCACCCCTAAGCGTAGCGAGCCCGACGTCCCGGCTCTACCAACTCCTGTTCCCACTGCACCTTCACAGGTAAAATGTATGGATTGCGGCGTTGTGCAAGATATACGCACAGTGACTACCACCACTCAAACCACGGCGCCAAAAAAGCCAGTGCTCAGTGGCATTGTCGGTGGCGTTGTCAGCAAGCCTTCAACGACGAAGCCAAGCTCTCGTTATGAAATATTGATTCAACTATTGAACGGTAAAAAAGTCGTGGTTACCCAGTCACTATTATCGGCTGGCTTGAGAATTGGTAGCAAAGTCCGTGTCAGCCAAGGTCGCATTCTTGCAGTCGGGCCCTAATTCTGTAAGCTATGGCCTACTTTTGAATTAGGCTTGGACTATGAAAAACTTCGTCATTACTTTCGCGATTGCATTTGTTTTAGGAATTGCGCTCAGCGTGATCGGCCTGAATTATTTGAATAAAGGCCCGCACAATGACGAAGCGGTTATGACCTTGATGGGTATGAAAATGGGTGCCTTGAAGAATAATATTCAACAAAATCGCTGTGCGCCGACCGATATCATTCCGCATCTGCAAACCCTGCGTTACGTCGGCAATGACATTGAAGCCGCCTTTGGCGAGATGAGCAATAACGAACAATTCATTCGTTATGCCAGTGATTTACGTGCTACTGCCGATGGCGCGCTCACCATTCCGCCAGCAAATTGCGCAGCGGCCGAAGCCGCGCTCAGCCGAATCGGTAAAGCTTGTGAAAATTGTCATCGCGATTATAAAAATTAAGGTGTCAATTAACTAATTGGTAACGAAAAAGCCCGTTTACGGGCTTTTTTTATGGGCGTCACCGCATATTTCATCACGTTTCTGAACCCATGCCGCAGCGCAACATGCAAACTCCATCACAGTGGGTTAACGTCGGTTTGCGCTGTTCTAATACAGGCGTGTGAATATTGACAATGGCTTTTTACTTTGGCTTTTTATTCTTGCTTTTTCATTTGGGGACACATATGACAATTCGCAATCGCAATATGGTGCTTGCAGCTGGGTTAGTTGCACTCACTGGTTTCGCAGTCACCGCAAATTCGGCACGTAATCTACCCTTCGGCAATCCGCTGCGCATCAGTATTAATGCTGAAGCCGGCAGTAACGGTGCCGTGCAATTCAAAATTACCAATACCAGCAGACAGGCGATCAAAGTACCATCATGGCAATTGCCATCGCGCGCATTGGATTCGGATTTATTCGATGTTTACCATAACGGTGAAAAAGTCGATTACGTCGGCAAGATGATCAAGCGCGCTCCCATTAGCGATGCTGATTTCATTACGCTGCGTGCCGGCGAAACAAAACTTATCAATGCCGATCTGTCGTCGGTATATGACATGACTTCCGATGGTGATTACTCGGTTCGCTTCAAATCCTATTTGCAGGGTGCAAAAACAGAAAAAGGCCAAATGTTGACCACCACCAATGGCCGCATGGCGCTGTTGCAGTCACCTGATTTGCGTACTTCAGTTAGCTCGGCAGCACCTACGGTTAGCGATATGCAAATTGAAATGAACCAGCTGCAAAAAGCGGGCGGTGCATCGACTAAAGCTACAGTCGTTCAAAACGGCGTGACCTTTGTCGGTTGTACGACCTCGCGTACAAGTTCAGCGGGGAGCGCCGTGGTTGAAGCACGTAAATATGCCAGCAATGCCAAGGCGTATTTATCTGCTGGTACCACTGGCCCGCGTTACACCACATGGTTTGGCAGCTATACCAGCTCGCGCTACGGCACGGCACTGTCGCACTTTACCGCCATCAATAGCGCGTTGGCACAAAGCGGCGGTCAGATCAAAATTAATTGTGGTTGCAATCAAAACTACTACGCTTACGTGTATCCAAACCAGCCATATCAAATCTATGTCTGCAAAGCCTTCTGGACTGCAGGCCTGACCGGTACCGATTCCAAAGCCGGTACTTTGGTACATGAAACCAGCCATTTCGATATTGTTGCCAATACCGATGACGTTGTTTATGGCCAAAGTGGTGCGAAGAGTCTGGCGATCAGCAACCCGACCGACGCCTTACGCAATGCCGATACTCACGAGTATTTTGGTGAAAATACTCCGTTCCAAAACTGATCCTGATTTAGTTTGATTGGAAAGACCCGCTTCGGCGGGTCTTTTTTTATGTCGAGTTAATCTAGATTCGTTATGCTTGGCGCTGCTCGAGGAGAACACAATGTCTGGATTTGAAACGCAGTTGATGTATGTCATCGCCATTATTTTAATTATTGTCGGCTTGGCCGGAACCGTTTTACCTGCATTGCCAGGTTTGCCATTAATGTTTTGCGGCATGTTGCTCGGTGCCTGGGCCGGTGATTTCAAGGAAGTCGGTGTTTGGACAATCGTACTATTAGCAGTCTTGATGTTGATATCGGTAGGTGTCGATTTTATGGCGACATTGATGGGGGCAAAAAGAGTCGGCGCCAGTAAAAAGGCGATGCTTGGTGCCGCACTCGGTACGTTCGCAGGTTTGTTTTTCGGGATTCCCGGCTTATTGCTCGGGCCATTTATCGGCGCTGTTATTGGCGAAATGATTGATGGTAAAGAATGGCGTACCGCAACAAAAACCGGCTTCGGCACCTGGTTAGGTTTGGCCATTGGCACCGCGCTTAAACTAGCACTGGCCATTTGTATGCTCGGAATTTTTGTAATGGCATTGATTTTTTAAACGTACCGTCGGAGCAGTGTAAGCCGCGAATGTCTGGAGATTCGTGGTTGTTTGAAACATTCGCAGCTTACTTAAGCGTTATGGCAATCTGGAAGATTCGCGGCTGACACCGCTCCTACGCATTCATCGTTCGATTACAAAGCCCTTAGGGTTTCCATTGGCGGTACTTGGGTGACTTTTCGTGTCGCCCAAAGGCCTGCCAGTAACGCGAGACTACTACCGCCGAGCACGCCATAGGCTATCAAAGGGAAATTAAAACTCCAGGGCAGATTAAAAACTTGCTCGGAAATTAAACTGGCAATCACGCTGGCAGAAATAGAAGCCACTAAGCCTGCCAATAAACCCAAGCTGGCAAATTCGGTTGCTTGCGCCAGTCGCAATTGTTTTTTCGAGGCTCCAAGCACTCGCATTACTCCCGCTTCGCGCATACGCTCGTCTTGCGAGGCCTGCACGGCTGCCAGCAACACTAACAAGCCTGCCAGTAAGGAGAAATAAAATACCGATTCCACCACCCGGCTAACTTGTTCAATGGTTCCGCGTACTTGTTTCAATACGGCATCAATATCAATCACGGATAAATTTGGATACTGTCGAACCAGGTCATCCATCACCATTAATTTGTTTTTGGGTACATGCATCGCCGAAATATAGCTGGCCGAGAAACCTTCGAGGCCGCCCGGTGAAATCACGACGAAGAAATTTGGCTTGAAGCTTTCCCATTCCACTTTTCGCAAGCTGGTAATTTTTGCGCTTAATGGCTGACCGGCAATATCAAAACTCACCACGTCGCCTATTTTCCAAGATAGGGTTTCTGCAAAGCCTTCTTCCACCGACATTTCCAATGCGCCAACATGATTAGCCGGCCAGAACTTGCCAGCGACTAATTTATTATCTTCGCCAAAAGCGCTAACCGATGAAAGATTGAACTCACGCTCGGCAAGTGATTGCGCGCGCATACCCGCTTTTGCATAATCGGCACCACTGACTTTTTTGCCATTCACTTCCTGCAAACGCGCACGTACCATCGGAAATAAAACCGCATTGCGTAAACCTTCGCGATCAATAAATTTTTCAACATCCGCCAATTGTTCTGGCTGCACATTGATCACAAAGCGATTGGGGGCATCCACCGGTAAAGTTTGTTGCCAGCGCGAAAGCAAATCAGTCCGCACAAAAGTGAGCAATAACAAAGCCATCAAGCCCAAACCCAAGGCCGATACTTGTGCCAATGTCATGCCTTCATGACGGCTTAAATTAGCTAGACCGTAACGCCATGGGCCACGCAGCTTTTGTCGTACTTTTTTCAGCCAACGCAATAACAGCCAAGCAATACCGGCAAGCACCAAGGTCGTTATGCTGATGCCGCCCAAAATAATACTGGCGAGTGTTGCAGAATCCGCTTTCCACCAAAGCAAACCACCCAGACCTGCCAGCCCCAACACGCCGACTACCCAGGCACTGGGCTCGGTCAGCGGTACATCACGCCGCAATACCCGTAATGCAGGTACTTTTCGTAAAGCCAATATTGGCGGAACCGCAAAAGTAATTAGCACAGTAAAGCCAATCGCAAATCCTGCCCAGACCGGTTGCAAACTCGGTTGCGGAAGCACAACACCCATGGCATCAGACAACCAAGCGCCGACTGCCATTTGCAATAGCCACGCAAATGCAATGCCGATTGAACTACCGACTAAACCCAGAAAAAATAATTCGCCTAATTGCAAACCGGCAATAGTTGATTGACTCGCGCCCAGGCAACGCATGACCGCGCTGCCATCGAGATGTCGAGCGCTATGACGACGCGCCGCCAAGGCAACCGCTACCGCCGCCAATATCAGCGAAACCAATGCTGCCAAGCCAAGGAAACGGCCCGCTCTATCCAAGGCAGAACGGACTTCTGGGCGCGCATCATCGCTGCTTTCAAGTCGTTGACCGCGCTGAAGGTTTTTGCGTGTATCTGTCACGAAATTTTTTACATCAGAATTTTTTCCAGCCACTACAAGGCGATATTGAATACGGCTGCCGTTTTGTACCAAGCCCGTTTTAGATAAATCGCGTAATGCGATGAATACTTTGGGTGCTACATTGAAATAATCGAGCGCAGCATCGGGTTCCTGCAGCATGGTGGCAGCGTACACAAGACGGGCATCACCGACGCCAATTTTCTGACCTGTTGTCACTCTAAGTTTGCGAGCAGCATCTTCGGATAACCAAAGCGTGCCAGGCATGGGACCGCCCTGCACTTTTTCGGTGGCCGTTTTGCCGGCACGATGAATTTGAAATTCGCCCCGCAATGGATATTCATCGTCGATGGCACGAATATCGGCAAGGCTTACTGCTTCACCGGCTTGCACCATGCTGGGGAAGCTCGCTGTTTGTGCGACTTTTAATTTTAATTTTTCTGCCGATGCCGCAATATCAGCATTGATCGGAGTATCGGCACGCAGTGCTGCATCGCCGCCGAGCAAACGATTAGCTTCCTGCTGCAAACCCAGCTCGGCACGATCGGTGATCAAACCGACCGCAGTCACTGCCATCACCGCCAAGATCAAAGCCGAGAGCATCAAACGGATTTCACCGGCGGCTAAATCACGCCAGGTCTGGCGCCAGGCAAGTCGTATTATTTTCATTGCAATAAACGACCTTCGGCCAGACGCAGAATTTTTGTGCAGCGTGCCGCCAGTTTTTCGTCATGAGTGACAACGACTAAAGTCGTGCCGCTAGTTTGGTTTAGTTCAAACAGCAAATCGACAATGGCGCGGCCAGTTTCGGTATCCAGATTACCCGTGGGTTCATCGGCAAAAAGTACAGAAGGTTTTACTACGAATGCGCGTGCTATCGCAACCCGTTGCTGTTCACCACCAGAAAGTTGACGCGGGTAATGCTGCAAACGCTCGCCCAAGCCAACGCGTTGCAAAATATCGCGCGCGGCCGCTTGCGGGTTTTCATCGCCGCGTAATTCCAGCGGCAACATCACGTTTTCAATAGCAGTCAATGCCGGCAGTAATTGAAAACTCTGGAATACGAACCCGACTTTATCGCCGCGTAATTTTGCCCGTCCATCTTCATCAAGGCTCGACAAGTTCACATCAAGAATCTCGACATGGCCTTCACTTGGCGTGTCTAAACCGGCCATTAAAGACAACAAGGTACTTTTGCCTGAGCCAGATGCCCCCACTATAGCCAGTGTTGTGCCCTGATTAATCTGAAAGCTGACATCCTGCAAAATACGAAGTTCGCTGGTAGGTAAGCGCACCACTTTGCCCAAGTTTGATACATTGATTGCGTTCGCCACGATTTTATCCCAAGGAAAAGAAGTGCTGAAATTTTTGTCTAAACTGTTTTATGTAGCCTGCCATAGCCGAGTTCAAGGCTGTGTGTTGATGCTTTTGCTATTAATCACCCTGCCAGCGGCCGCAGCAGAACAAAAGGTGCTGTTGGTCATGGGTGATTCGCTGTCCGCAGCTTATAACTTGCCCTCACAGCAAGGCTGGGTCGCCTTGACGGCAAATCGCATGAAGAACAGCCATCCGCAATGGAAGGTAGTTAACGCCAGCATTAGTGGCGAAACCAGCTCTGGTGGACTATCGCGTTTGCCCAATGCATTAAAAATTCACAAGCCCGACCTGGTGATTATTGAATTAGGTGCGAATGACGGCTTACAGGGATTACCTTTGGCACAGACTCGAAAAAATTTATTGCAGATGATTCAACTTTCGAAAGCAACGAAAGCGAACGTACTATTGATCGGCATTCAAATTCCACCCAATTACGGCAAGGCTTACACGCAAGGTTTCGCTGCCAATTATACGGAATTAGCGAAACAAGAAAAAATTGCTCTGCTGCCTTTTTTACTTGCGCCAATCGCGACAGATAGACAATATTTTCAGGCCGACCAGAAACATCCGACTGCCGCCGGACAAATTAAAGTGCGCAATTATGTTTGGCCGGTGTTGAAGCCGTTGTTGTGATTTGTGTAGGAGCGTCCTTTAGGCGCGATAAACCTCGCCAGATTTATCGCGCCTAAAGGACGCTCCTACGAAAGCATGGGTATTGGCCTATTCCGACAACCCTAGCATCTCGGCATTCTCATGCACAAAAATTCCTGCTTCTTTTTTTCTTAATAAAGCCAAGGCTGCCGCAGCAACGGTATCGGCAGAAATTGCACGGTAACGACGCAAGGGTCCTCGCAGAAACGGGTTGTAGATAAACGATAATTTTTGAGCTATCGCTTCACCCGGCCGGCTATCAGAACGCGGGCCAAGTAAAACACCCGGGCGCAAAATATCAACGCGATCAAATTTCATGCGTTCGAGTAAATCTTCGGTTTCACCTTTGACTCGCAAATAGAAATTACTCGTTTGCCGGGTCGCTCCAACCGATGAAACAAACACGACTTGCCGGGCACCTTGTTGCTTGGCGATTTCGGCAAACCGACAAACCAGATCGCGATCGACTGCAATAAAGCCTTCGCGTGAACCGGCGGCTTTTATCGTAGTGCCGAGCGCCGAAATATAGGCATCGATTTCTCCGCCGCTGGCTTTGGCAATGGCACCCGATAAAGCAGGAGACGGTTCGCCATTTTCGCCGCCGAGTAAATCCATCAGCACATTACGAATTTTAGGATGCTTGATGCTGACTGGCCGACGCGTAGGCACGATGATGGCGGCAATCGTTCTGTCGGCAATACAACGCTGCAAAACAGCATTGCCGACCAAGCCGGTGGCACCAGCGAGCAGCACGGTTTTTTTAGTTATAGCCACTCAGTCAGGCCTTCGCGCTCGTATAAAGTCTTGAATGAGGGACGTGCTTTCATTTTGATCGCAAGCGCATTCAGATGCGGCCAATCGGTGGCGGGTTTCGGCATATTACGGGTCCACCGCATCAGCATGGTTAACATAAAATCAGCTGCCGATATTTTTTCGCCCAATAAATACGGGCCGTTGGCTGCAAGATGGGCATCAAGGCGATTCCAGCATGCTTCAACACGTTCACGAACAGCGACTCGCGCAGCTTCACTATTGGCTTCACCAGCGGCTTCGGCTGGATACCACCATTGCCGCATCGCCGCTTGTAGAGGATTCACCAGATTAAACATCCATTGATAATATTGCGCGCGCTCCAGCGTGCCGATCGCAGGCGCAAGCCCGGCCTCCGGATATAGGTCGGCCAGATGCATGACCAAAGCGGGCGACTCGTAAACGGCTTTGCCATCGATAATCAGGGTAGGCACAACACCATTGGGATTGAGTTTTAAATACTCGGCCGATTTTTGCGCTTTGGCCTGCAAATCCAATGGAATCAGTTCATGCTCGGCGCTTAATTCAATCAATAACCAATGCACGACAAAGCTGGCCGAGCCAGGCGCGTAATAAAGTTGCATTCAGGTGCTCCTATCAAGAGGCTGCATCATCGCAAGTTTTCGCTCGCTTGGGCAAACTTAGGCAATAAAAAACCCCGCTTGTTGCCAAGCGGGGTTTTTAGAATTCCGAAATCGGAACTTACATGGGCTGCACTTCGTCAGCTTGCATACCTTTTTGACCTTTCACGAGCACGAAGCTCACTTTTTGGCCTTCTTGCAGCGACTTGAAGCCGTTACCTTGTATTGAACGGAAGTGCACAAACACATCATCGCCGCTTTCCGGGGTAACAAATCCAAAACCCTTAGCGTCGTTGAACCACTTCACAGTACCGATTTGACGATCTGACATAAACATATTTCCTTAAAACAATTAAAAGAATCACGAAACGATTTTCGTTAGTGAAACTGAGTTCCAAGCGCTAGGCGCCAGCACAACAGTCGGGCGCACCATACCTTATTTTTGCGGTAGATGCGAACTTTTTAACAAATGAAGCTATTATTATTCATAAACTTTAGCTCAGCCGCCAAGGCGAACCTGAAAATATCAACATCACCGGAGAACCCTATGAAAATGATTTTTGCCATCGCACTTCTCACCTCTGCTGGCTCTTTGCACGCCGAAGACGCTAAATTCAGTCCGCTCGAAAAACAGGCCTGGCTTGAACAATGCACAACGGTTTATAGCGGCGACGATGCTTCATGCAAATGCCTACTCGACAAACAAGTGAGCAAATTGGGCGACAAGAAAGTGAAAGCGAATTTGCTCAGCATGGTCAGCATGCTGCCCGATGCGACTGAAGACCAAATCACCAAAAGCGATGCAGAGGCGGTGGCACTTGTTGGCGATGATGAAAAATTATCGGCAGCTAAAGATGAGTTCCAGACAAATCTGGATGAGAATCTGGCGAACTGTATCAAGTAATTTTTATTGTGCGTATTTATTTAAACCGTGGGAGCGCCGTAAGGCGCGAATGCTCGGAGAAATTCGCGCCTTA
>JAYSXB010000028.1:0-15007 GCA_043717775.1 Arenimonas sp. | reverse complement strand
AGTGAATCTGGGTCTCGGTGCTTACCTTAACAAGACTCGGCAACACGGCAATTGTCGGTTGTCACAACCCCAATGTAACAGTTCATTACATCGCAACGAACGGCTTCAACGCTTGCCTCTTTAAGAAAATGGGCAGCCAAAACCACCCATCTTGCTTGCATTTAGCGCTTGGCTGCACCTGGTTTTTTACCGCCTTGGTCCGGTATGCGATTACCGCCTTCACGGTGCTGCTCTTCTGGTTCAATTCCACGGCGGCGTGCGGACTGGTTTTGATCCAGTCCCGATGGTTTGCCGGGAGTATTTTGTTGATCTTTCGGTTGCTTGTGTTTATCGCTCATTAGTTTTCTCCTCAAAGAGTGAGCAAAAAATGACGCGTACTATTTAGCGGCTGCATCATTTATGCCAAAAACATGATGCACTCTGTGCACTAGCACCTCTATGCGGTAACGCACAGTGCAGCTCCTGATGGCGGGCGGTGCCCACCCTACCTTCAAAAAATAATCAGCTTCAAAGCAAGCGGCAGTACCAATAAATATGCCAAGACGCTCCGAACACGATACGAAATACTCGGCGCTTTTGTGGTTATTTCCGATTTTCCGGCACTCCATTTCAAGCCAAACAATGGCCGCAATAAAGTTACGCGACGTATTACTTCGTAACTTAAAAAGCAGCCAGCAAAAGTGGCGATAATAATTGTCAATGGTTCCAATACCGGGCCAAGATGAAATGGCGATAAGCAATAAGCCAAAACCACAATGAATGTCTGGTGCAAAATATAATAAGGCAAGACCGCATCGTTTAGATATTGAAGTTTCGCACTGGGTTTATTCAAATACGCGGCAGCGTAGCCGAGCAAGGCCAGGACACCAGACCATGAATTGAATAATGTAAACAGCCCCAACCACTTTGCCCACACCATGTCTTTAAGTACAGGGTCGAGCCAGACCATAAAATAGGCGAACAAAATGATGATGTAGGTGATCACCGCAATAGATAAAAAAATACCGCGATAGCCTTTAATTTGCTCCCATAAATTCACATGCCAACCAATCAGATAGCCATAAATCAGAAAAGTGAAACCTGTTTGATTTCGGTTCTCTTCGGGAATCAATGCATGGATAACAACGATGGGAATAAGAGGTAGAAAATACAAGCCAGTAAACCCGGCCCTGCCTGCCAGCCAATCCATACCAGTTTGCACAAATCGACTGTTCAACAATGGCGACAAACACAGAGTAATCAAAGAGAAAGTCCATAATTCCCTTAAATACCAGAGATGATTCACATCCATATGCGGCAAAATTCCCGACTTATATTTGTCGAAAATCGGATTATGCAGATCAAAAAAGATCTTATAAAACTGCCAATAGCTCATATGCAACTCACCCTTGCCAGTCATTTCGACAAAAAGCTGGGGTGGCACGATGACTAAAATACCGAATAACAAAGGCAGTAATAAGCGCAGGCTTCGGGCTTTCACGAATCTAAAGGCAGACACTTTTTGTAAAACAAAGCGAATTGAAATGCCGGAAATCACCCAGAGCAAGGGCATTCGCCATTGATTGACTGCCAACATCAAGCCTTCAAGTGGCTGACTGAGATACTGGCTCTTGAAATGGCAGCCCCAGTTAGCAACGTAAAGCATGCCGATGTGATAAAAAATCAACAAGCCAAAGACAAGAACTCGCAACCAGTCAAGATCGTAACGGCGCGTTAGATGATTAGTTTGAATATCAGACTGTGCAGACATGGCGGACCTCATCGTGTTGAAGTGCCTATTTTCCAAACTTCCTTGCAAATGAGCCCTGCTAAGTGACCAGATGATGCGATTTAGTGACGAGTCGCGGTTTTCTGGGGCGAATGGCATCATGCAAAAGCCTTAGAATTGCCCATGAGCGAAAACAAGCATGATTACAGTCGACTACTAGCCCGCTACCTGCCCTACCGCCGATATTTCGAGGTCGGTTTCTGGATTGTGAATTTTGTTTTGATCGTGAGCATTAATTCAGTGATCTCGATTCTGGATATAGAACGGGCAGAATTGGGCTTCGAGCACTGGAAACCCATCGTCTGGGAACTCAGCAGCAACTTTACCAATTTGTTATTGATACCCGCAGTTATTTATTTTGCGAATCGCTTTCCACTTTACTTCGGCGTTTTCCGAAAGCACATTCCATTACATATTCTGGGCAGCATGGTTTTTTCAATTTTGCATGTATCGGCCATGGTCGCCATGCGCAAGATAGTTTATGCCGCCCAGGGCAGCCATTACGATTTCGGTAATTGGCCCGTGGAGATGGGCTACGAATATTTGAAAGACTGGCAAACCTATATTGGCATTCTTTTTGTGCTCGCCCTTTACCGGCTTTTAATTTTGCGTCTGCAAGGTGAAGCCCGTTTACTGGATGCACCCGACGATGGCCCCGAGTTAGAGCCTGTCGAACGACCAGAGCGTTTTCTGGTAAGAAAACTCGGCAAAGAATTTCTGATCGCCGCCGCCGAGGTCGAATACTTACAGGCCTCGGGCAATTATGTGAACTTGCACCTTCATTCACGCGACTACCCGCTCCGCACCACGATGGCATCAATTGATCCGCGGATGGACCCGAATAAATTCGTTCGCGTGCACCGAAGCTATATGGTGAATCTGGATTTCATCCAGGAAATCGAACCACTGGAAACCGGCGACGCGAGAATTTTAATGAAAGATGGCAGCAAGATCCCGTGTAGCCGCAAGTACAGGGCAGCATTGAAGGTTTGAAATTATATTGATTATGTCGGTCGGGCCTAGTTTCGTAGGTCGGGCCCCGGCCCGACATAAACGACACCGTAAACTATAAGTAGCGTTGCATCACCAGAAATCAACAATATCGTAATCTGTAAACAGCGTCGGGCCAAGGCCCGACCTACGTTATTCGAAGCGCAATGCTTCAATCGGGTCAAGCGATGCGGCTTTGGATGCCGGCATAATGCCGAAGATCACGCCAACTAATGCCGAGAATCCTGCTGCTGCAATAACGACCCATAGCGGCGCTTGTGCAGGTGGAAAACCGGGAATCATCGCTGCAATTCCAATGCCGACCAAATAACCTAAAATGATCCCGATAATGCCGCCGAGTAATGCAAGTAAACCGGCTTCCAACAAAAATTGAATCAGGATATCGCGCCGTGTTGCACCGAGTGCTTTCAGAATTCCGATTTCCCGTGTTCGCTCGGTCACCGAGACCAACATGATATTCATGATGCCGATACCGCCGACTAATAATGAAATTCCGACAATGCCACCCAATACAGCCGTAGCAGTTGAAGTGATTTGTTCAAATTGCTTGATGAAAGTATCGGCCGCCTCAACCTTGAAATCATTATCTTGCCCGGGTTTCAAGCCACGTGAGGTTCGTATCGCGCGCTTTACGCGTTCTCGAACCTGTTCGGCTTCTTCCAGTTTTTGCACAGTAAACGAAGCGGAAATAAACGGCTCATTATTATTTCCCATCAGGGCGCGGCCGACATCAAAAGGAATCACGGCGTAATTATCCTGACTGAAGCCAAGCAACTCGCCCTGTTTTTCCATCATGCCAACCACCTTGAACCACTCGCCACCAATCCGGAAATATTCACCGACCGGGTTTTCAGACATTTTCAAATCATCGCGCAGCTGTGCACCGATCACGGCAACACGACGCCTGCCTTTGTCGTCGCTTTCCACGATGAAGCGCCCGAATTCCGGATAACGGGCACGCACGGCTTGGAACTCAGTCGTGGTTGCAATTATTTGTGGCGATGCGGTGCGGCCTTTATAGCTTGCACCCGCGGTCTGCACCTGCATGATGGGTGCCACCACACCAATGCCGGGGACACCGTAACGCAAGACGTCAACATCATCAAAAGTAATATTGTTTAGCTTGCCAGTACGAAAATTTTCATTATTGTTTTCAGCTTGCAATGTCATGGTACTGCCGCCAATGTCGGCAAATTGGCTTTTGATCGACTCTGAAAAACCCTGCACCAGCGAAACCACGGCAATCACCGAACCGGTGCCGATAAGTATGCCGAGGGTGGTCAAAAAACTACGCATGCGGTTTGCCATCAGGCTGGACATTGCGGCACGAAAGGCTTCCATCAATGCGTACATTTATTGCTCCGCCCGTTTTATATTGACGCTGTCTTGCACTATTTTTCCATCGCTTACGCGAATTGTGCGATGGCAATGCGCTGCAATATCCGGTTCATGTGTCACCACGATGACGGTTTGCCCCTGCTGATGCAGCTCATCGAAAAGCACCATAATTTCCGCCGATGTTTTTGAATCCAGATTACCGGTGGGTTCATCCGCCAGCAAAATGGATGGATTGCCCACTAGTGCACGTGCAACCGCAACACGCTGACGTTGACCGCCGGAAAGCTGATTTGGTCGATGCCCCATACGGTGACTCAAACCGACTTTATCCAAGGCTTGAGTCGCCATTTTTGCTCGCTCACTCGATGCGATGCCTCGATACACCAATGGCTGCATCACGTTTTGCAGCACCGACATTCGTGGTAATAAATGAAAACTCTGAAAAATAAATCCGATTTCCTGATTCCGCACTTTTGCCAGCTCGTTATCATTCATGGTCGAAGTATCTCGACCATTCAAAATATATTTTCCTTCGCTTGGTGTATCTAGGCAGCCAAGTAGGTTCATCAGGGTGGACTTACCCGAACCCGATGGACCAATCAGCGCAACGTATTCGTTGCGTTGAATCGACAAATCAACGCCATCGAGGGCCTTGAATTCCTCTTCACCCATTTTGTAACGCTTAACGATGTCGGTTAGCGAGATCATTATTTTTCTTCGTTTTTGTCGGTATTTTCGTCGCCATCTTTACCTGAATCTTTTGGCTTCTGCTTTACCCGATCATTTTCCCTCAACTGTCGAATAGTCTTGGCCGGGCCAACAATCACATTGTCGCCATCTTTCACACCTTTAGTAATTTCTTGCCAACTATCATCAGAAGCACCAACGGTCACTATCGTTTTTTTGGCTTGCCCCTCTTTATTCAACCAAACAAATTGAGTGAATTTTGTTGCATCGACTTCATTAGCTTCGGTATTGACCGCTTCGACCGGTACCGCAAGCTTTTTGCTGCCATCACTCAGAAAAATATTGGCGCGTGCACTCATGCCCGAACGCAGTAACAATTCCGGCTTCACTTTCATCGACACTGTTACTTTATAAGCACGACCCTGACCTTCAATCGAAGGCGCCAAGGCGATTTTTTCAACCGTACCGCTCAATGCTGTTTCCGGATAAGCGGCAGCAAAAACGTCGGTTTTTTGACCGATAACAATTTTCGCAATATCGGCTTCGTCCACTTTTAACTCGGATTGAATAGCGGCAGTATCGGCAATCTTCATCAACTGTGCACCGGCCAATGAGGATGTTGAAGGAATGGCGGTCTCGCCGACTTTGATTGGCAAGGACACAATTTTTCCGCTGATCGGCGCACGTATATCAGTCTTGGCCATTTGTTCACGGGCTTCGCTCAAGACTGCATTGGCACGACGAAGGGCTTCTTCGCTACTCATTAATTCAACTTTCGCCAGTTCAAACTGGTTCTTGTCCTCGTCGAATTTGTTTTGATCAATCATTTTGGCAGTGAGCATTTTTTTACTGCGTTCAAACTGCGTTGTTTTTAATTGCAATGTTACGCGTTGCCTTTGAATGCTGATCTCGCTTTGTCGCTTGCTGGCTTCTTCGCGTTCAATGGCATTGCGATAGGTTTCAGGATCAAGCCGCATCAGCAGTTGTCCGGCTTCAACAACATCGCCCTCTTCCACTTCAATTGAACGTACTTTAGCTACCAACTCAGAAGTTAGATTGACTTCGGTTCGATAAGCCAGCACACCGGACGCTAGAATGGTCGGGCGAATTTCATGCAGGCCCGCCTGACTGATATCGACTTCAATGCCTTTCTCGCCTTTACTTTTGCTAATGATAATAGGCAGCACAATGACAGCCAGCACGATAGCGGCGGCGAGCCACTTTTTATTGAACTTCATGGTTTAAATTCTCGGAGTTTTAAATTAGTGCCCACAGGGCCATGGCACCGTAAATCAACACGCTTGGAATAATGGCAACCGTAATGGCCTCAGCCCAACTGGTTTTACCCCAAATTTTCCAGCCTGTGACTGTTAGAAAGATACTCCAAAAATTCAATAAACTAAAAGAGCTCGCCAATCTTTTCCAAGGACTATCGATCGGCAGCTGCAAAAGCAAAGGATCGAGATTGGTGAGCATAAGAGATTCCATACTGGTTTGCGGCGACATCAGTAATACACCAACCAGTGCAACAATGGCGCCAAGTAACATCGGCATACTGCTCCAACTCGCCAAACTCATGCCATGCTTGAAACCGGTAGCTGAGCCAGTCACTTTACCAGCTACAAAATAATACAAAGCCATTAGTAAAGTGACGATGAGTATACCGATGGGTGTAGTAACCGCCGAAATAATCCCCATCATTTTTGCACCCGGCATAAAGCTCTTTGCTTGGGCCATTTCTGCGGCAGACATTTCCTTACCACCCGCTAATAAGGCATGGTCAATAAACCAGGCACTATCCACTTTCATGAAATACATGGCCGTCATGGCAACCATTGCAACAGAAATCAAAATTAAAGGCTGTACAAAAGTTGGCTTTTCTTTCAACTCCGCAAAAACCTTGCTCGGCTCTAAAAAGATATTAATAAGATGTGACATGCATTTCCCCAATGATGACCATAAATACTGGGTCAGCATAACGGGATAAGCAATTTTAGCTACGTGTATAAAGTCATGGAATCGTAATCACGTAGGGTGGATCCCACCTTTTAAGGTGGAATCCACCATTCCCAACGAAGCTGCGATGCATGGTGGAATCGCCAAAGAGCGGCGGTTCCACCCTACGAAAAATCTTGCAGGCGTTTTTTCAAGATATCTAAACCCAAATTTCCTGCGGCACCCAATGAAACCCTCGCTTGCAGACTTGCTTCGGGATCAGCGCCATAGCTCGGCAAGCCCGCTTTTGCGGCTTGCAGGTAGGCATCTCGAAATGGAACGCCACTGGCGGCGAGTTCCATCGCGCAATCGGTAGCAAACATTCCCGGTTCGATAGCGGCTCGCATTTTTTCGGGCTGCCATTGTAGACGGCTTAATAAATCCGGCACCAAGGCTAGCGCGGCCAGGCCGTGATTGAACGCACGCAATAAGGGACCTTTACTGAACTGCAGATCACGGTGATAGCCTGAGGGCAATGACAATAAGGATTCAATCTCGGTACGAGCACCGGCTACGACGGCGTAACTCGCTCGCAATAATTCAATCAAGTCAGGATTGCGTTTATTGGGCATCAACGAGCTTCCGGTCGTGTATTCCGAGGGCAATACGACAAAAGAATATTCAGCACTAGTGAACAAGCTTAAATCCCAGGCAAGTCGTCTTAGATCAAGCAATGACTGCGATAAAGCCGCAAGCGCCTGAAATTCAAATTTGCCGCGAGAAAGTTGCGCGTAGGTTGCCGCCACTTGCACGCGGTTAAATTCCAATGCACTGGTGGTGTGTTCGCGATCGAGCGGCATATTCACGCCAAAACCGGAACCGCTACCGAGTGGATTGGCATTGATCCAGTCGATACTGGATTTGGCTAGGCTCAAATTATCGATATAACTTTCCGCCCAACCTGCCCACCACATTCCTGCCGAGCTGACCATGGCGCGTTGCATATGCGTGTAGCCTGGCAGCGGCAACAGGATTTCCTGCTCTGCTCGCTGCAATGAAATCTCGGCAATTTTTTTATTGTGCGAGGCTAGTTGTTGCAAGGCATTGCGTAGATACAAGCGGCTGGCAACCAGCACCTGATCATTGCGGCTGCGGCCGGTATGAATTTTTCTGCCGATATCGCCGAGTTTTTCGATTAGGAAAGCTTCAATCGCAGAATGCGCATCTTCATAACGATCATCGAGTACAAACTCACCTGACTTGAATAACTCTGCAAGTTGATCCAAGGATTCGCACAGCGATTTACATTCTTCATCGGCAAGAATTTCGATATTTTTCAAGCCTTTCGCATGTGCCTGACTGGCCCGGACATCAAACAGAAACAAGCTTTGGTCATCGACAATATCGTTACCTGCAAGGAAGCGCTGAATGTTTTCATTCACCGTTACGCCGGGTTTTTGCCACAGCAGATTACTCATGGTTTTATTCCTGCCAGTTCATCCAGACCAAAAGCCAGATTAAGATTTTGAATCGCCTGTGTCGCTGCGCCTTTCAACAGATTATCCAGAGTCAATACTACGACCAGCCTTTTTCCGTCATCGCTCAAAGTGAAGCCACCGATTTTTACACCGTGCTTGCCCGAAGACTGGCTAACCCAGGGCACGGTTTCGCATATTTCAATCAATGGTTCATCTTTGTAAGACTCGCGATAACGATTCAGAACATCCGGCAATTGCAAGGCTTCCCGAAGATGAAGATTGCTAGTAACTGTGAGCCCACGAAAATGCGATGCCACGTGCGGCATGAACTCGACCACCTTATTCAAGTGAAAGGATACTTCGCGCTCATGCATATGTTCAACCAGACTGTAGGGCATCAGATTGTCACGAAGTTTTTCCGGATTATTTTTATCCGAGGGCGATGTGCCAGCGCCGGAATAGCCCGACACGCCGAAGCACTGGAGAGGCCCTTCAACAAGATCGGTCATCGGGGCAATCGCCAATTGCATGGCGGTGGCATAACAACCTGGATTGCTGATGCGGGTTTGTGCTCGCGCCTTGTCGCGCGTCAATTCCGGCAGTCCATAATACCAATTGGCTGAAAATCGATAATCGGCCGATAAATCAAGCAGAATAGTATTGGGCGAATGAAGATCGACAGCATTGACGTAAGCCTCTGCCATATTATTTGGCAATGCCAGAATAAGTGCATCGACTGATTGTTGCGCGGCTTGTTCGGCATCGAGATTTACATAGTCAAGATCGCCTTGATAGCTCTTTTCATGCGATGCGACCTTCTGCCCCGCCCGCTCGCGCGAGGATACAAAACCCAATTCAAATTCCGGATGTGTAGCGATGAGGCGAATCAATTCGGAGCCGACATAACCACGAGCACCGATCAAGCCAATACGGATTGTCATGATGGATTTCCGTAACGCTGTAATTGATATTGCAGATTGTTTTTCACCGCCGACCATTCCGAATCAAGAATCGAAAAAACCACGGTATCTCGACGCGTACCATCGGGCATCAGCATGTGATTACGCAGCACGCCGTCTTGCTTGGCACCCAGTCGTGCAATGGCTGCACGCGAACGCTGGTTAAACCAGTTGGTTCTAAATTCCACCGCAATAGCGCCGAGTGTTTCAAAGGCATTGCCAAGCAGCAATAACTTGGCTTCGGTATTCAAGGCGGTGCGTTGAACGCGTTCTGCGTACCAGGTCCAGCCAATTTCGAGTCGCTTGTGCTCTGCATCAATATTGCCATAGCGGGTACTGCCGACGATCGCGCCATTGGCATCACGAACCACAAAAGGCATCGCTTTGCCCTGCTCACGCAACGTTAATGCTTGCTCGACATACTGCGATGCGGATTCCGGATGCGGAACCGAAGTAAACCACAGGTTCCATAACTCGCCATCGCGTGCAGCGCTCTGCAAGCCCGTAACATGCTCAATAGATAAGGGCTCGAGACTCACGTGCTTGCCTTTCAATGTTTCTGTTGTTGCCCAGTATTTCGTCATTGGAAACTCTTATCCTTTCAGCGTTGCGGGGCGCGCCCGGCAATGATCAACCGCATATTTTATTTGGTCGAAATTTTCCAGCCCGTACCAGAACACATTCCATTTATCGCCTTTCAGGCAGCCGTCGGCTTCATCGAAATAAAATTCATTGATGGTGTTGTCGGCACGCGAGCGCCAGAATAATTGCGGAATTTCTGACCGCATTACATGCCAAGCTGCACGTCCAAGGCCCTCGCCTTGTGCATCTTCGCTGACAGCAAATTTATCCAGATGCGGAATGCCATTCTCCAGCGTCAAGACGAGTGCAGCTCTGTAATGTTCACTGACAAACAAGCGATAAGGCTGCGTAGTCTTGAAATAATCGACCGCCAATTTGCGACCAAAGCCGGATTCGATCAAATGCTGAAGTTTCTTGCGGTCGCATTGTTTCCAGCTATCGAACACGTTGATTTTTTCGCCACGACGCACCAGCGTACCGGAACCGCGATGGGTAAACAGTTCCTTTGCCAACTCGTCGGGCTTGGTAATCGAAACCGACGATGAAGGTGGTAACTGCATGAGTAAATCATGAATCTGCTCGATTTTGACTTTCATGCCCGAATGCAGCCAGGGCTGTTTCATCAACTCGTCGTACTCGGTGGAAAGGTTGATTGAGTCAATCAAATCACCTTCGCCATCGAGCAAGCCACCAGTGCCCGTCAGGAAAATAATCTTGTAAGGCTGCAAGGTTTTAACCAATTCGTTTGCAGCCCAATCGGCGTTGATATTTAAAATCTGGCCGCTGGTAGTTTCTCCCAATGAAGCAATCACGGGAATCGAGCCGACTTTTATGGCCGCCTGGATCGCGTCGATTTGTACCTTGACAACTTTGCCGACCAAACCATATTTGCGCTTATTCAATAAATCACATTCGAACATGCCCGAAGTAATCGAGGTCGCACGAACACCGACAGCCTGCAAGGCTTCGACCAGATGCAGGTTTTCCTGCTGGAACACCCGTCGGACTACCGACAATACTTCCGGTGTCGTTACGCGCAAACCATCGACGATTTGTTTTTCGATCTTTGCCTTTTGCATTTCCAGATCAAGCTGCGGGCCGGCACCGTGAACCACGATGGGTGTCAGGCCCACTTGCTGCAAAAATGAAAGTGATGAAACCAATGCGTCGAGGTCGTCACGCAGAATCGCACCGCCCACTTTCACCACGGCAAATTTTGCCGCGTCGAGTTTCGAGAAGCGTTTCAGGTATTGCTGAATCTCTTTCGGGCTGGCCATATTGGACAGCAGCCGAACGATGGTGGAGCGCAAATCATTCATTGTGATCGGCACCGACATGGAAGTCTGATGGAAGCGACCTCCCCGCCAACGTGTGGCTGAGAGTGTGGGAAGTGTCTATAGAAACTGTCTGCGCGATATTCATTTGAGCTCCATTATTTCCTGATATTTCGAAACCACTGTTGCTAATTGATCCAATGCCACCCATTCGTCTGCGGTATGGGCTTGGGCGATATCGCCCGGGCCGTAAACCAATGAAGTCATACCGGCTTCGGAAAACAAAGCGGCTTCGGTCCAGAAATCCACTGCATTGCCGATTGCCAGACCGAGTGAATCGGCCAGATCACGGGCTTCAAGCCGACGATTTTCGGCGCCAGCAACATCACCAGCAGGCAGCGGCGCACCCAAAAAAGTATCTTCGTAACTTTCCAATACTTTTTCCGAAGTGAATGAGCGGAATGCTTGATGAAGCTCTTCAAAACTTTGCGAAGGTAATGGACGAAAACCGAATCGAATCTCGGCACTCGGTGCGATCATATTGGCTTTGATACCGCCTTCAATACGACCAATGTTGAAGCGCAGGCCGGCCAGGCCACCAAAACGAAGATGCTTCAGGCTTTCAACGTAATCCAATGCCTTAGCGCCCCAGCGTATTGCTTGATGCAAAGCACTCAATTCCATCGCATTGATGTCCGAAGCATGGCCTGCTTGACCTTTGAAAACCATGCGTGTCGAAACAATACCGCGATGTGCCAACACGGCTTGCGCCTTCGTGGGTTCGGCGACGATGGCTTCTTTAAATCCGAGATCGCGTGCAAGAAATGCACTGATGCAACGTGCATCGTTGGCTTCTTCGTCGGTAGTAAATAAAAATGCGGCGGGTCCCTGGGTATTTTCTGCCGCTGTTAACAGGCACGCGGCTGCACCTTTAATATCGCAGGCGCCAAGACCAATCGCTTTATCTGAAGTAGCGCGCAAACGGTGTGGACTTGCTGTCCAGGCTGGCGAATCGGGCACGGTATCGAGATGCACATTGAACACGCGCGAGGTTTCACCACGCACGGCAAGCAGTGAAACCGCACCCGCTCCGTGATCACTTAATTCAATACGAAAACCCGGTAGCGCTTCGCACAAATAATCGAAGATGCCATCGGTGCCAATCGCACGCGGCGGATTACGGGTATCAAATGAAACCAGCGCATCCAGATGTTCCAATACCCTAGGCAGCATTAAATTTTCTCCCTGTTAATTTCGGCCCATAAAGTACTGCTCATGCCATACAGTTTTATGAAACCTTCGGCTTCAGCCACACCCCAATCGGCGGCCTGTGCATAGGTCGCGCCTTTCGCATTCAAAATATGTGGTGATGAAATGGAAACGGCGGTGACTTGCGCACCGATTGTTTCGATAACCACTTCACCATTCACTTTAGTTTGATTAGAGGCAAGAAAAGATTCCAGATCGGTCTTGAGCGGATCGTGATAAAAACCTTCGTACACCAGTTCGATCCATTTTTTTGCGATATCGGATTTGAAGCGGTTCTGTAATTTGCTCAGCACGGCTTCTTCCAGCGCACGATGTGCGACCAATAATGCGGTCAAACCCGGTGCTTCAAAAATAATGCGGCCTTTCAAACCGATTGTGGTATCGCCTGTGTAAATACCACGGCCAACACCATATTGTGCAAACAGATGATTCAATTTAATCAGCATTGTGTGGCCGGGCATCGCTAGACCGTTCAAGGTTTTTGCTTCACCGTTTTCAAAACCGATTTTTACCGACAGCTTTTCCGCAGGCCATTCGCTGCGTGGCTTACACCAACCGCTTGCACCCTCGCCCGGCGCCTGCCAGCGATCAATTTCGCCACCCGACATGGTCAAGCCAAGCACGTTTTCATTAATCGTATAGGCTTGCTGCTTGCTGCGAACACCGAAACCGCGTTGCTCGAGATATTTCTGTTCGTAGGCACGTACTTCGGTATGTTCTTTTTGAATCTCGCGAATCGGTGCGATGATTTCGTAATCGCCGAGCGCTTTCACGGCCAAATCAAAACGCACTTGATCGTTGCCCATGCCAGTGCAGCCGTGTGCAATGATTTTAGTACCGAGTTCATTGCAGCGCTTTAATGCGGCTTCGACAATTAAATAACGATCGGAAACAAGTAAGGGATATTGGCCTTGATAGGCTTCGCCAGCCCAGATAAAGGGCTTTACGAAACCCGACCATATCGCCGGACCGCCATCAACCGTGACATGCGAAGTAACCCCCAATTCTTTTGCGCGCTGTTCGATAAACTCGCGTTCTTCGGCATCCACACCACCAGTATCGGCGAATACCGTATGCACGGAATAACCGCGCTCCTGCAACCAGGGCACGCAGAAGCTGGTGTCTAGGCCGCCGGAGAAAGCGAGCACTACGTGCTGGGGACTTGGGGCTGGGGGCTGGGGGCTTGTTGGATTGCTAGAAACTGACATGTTAGATAACTCCAAAATTTAGATAATAAAAATGTTCGCGAGATTTTTGCTTTTAGCCCCGAACCCCTAGCCCCCAGCCCCAACCAACGCCGCCATCACCGCTTTCTGCACATGCAGACGGTTTGCGGCTTCCTGTATCGCGATGCAGTTCGGCGAATCCATCACGCCATCGGTCGCTTTTACATTACGACGCAATGGCAGGCAGTGGCTAAACACGCCATTATTGGTCAGCGCCATTTTCGCTTCATCGACAATGAAATGTTTGTATTGGTCGCGGATTGGTTTTTCTTTTTCCCAATCGCCAAAATATGGCAATGCGCCCCAGCTTTTTGCATAAACGATATCGGCGCCCTGATAGGCCGATGCAATATCGTGGCTGATGTTTAGCGAACCACCATTTTCGGCGGCATTGGTTTTTGCCCAATCCATATAACGTTGGTCAAGCACATATTCCGGTGTTGGGCACAACAAGGTCACGTCCATGCCCATGCGGGTCGCAATGGTAAGCGCCGAATTAGCGACGGCGGTGTTTAAGGCTTTCGGATGATATGTCCAGGTCAATACGTATTTCTTTCCACGCAAATCGCGGGTCTTGAAATGCTCCTGCAGGGCGAGTGTATGCGCCAGTTCCTGGCAGGGATGGGTAATGGTTTCCATATTGATCACGGGCACGGTCGCGTATTTCGCAAAACTATTGAGTACTTTGTCCTGCCGATCTTCAGCCCATGAAACGAATTTCGGAAATGCCCGCACGGCGATCAAATCGACATAGCTACTCAGCACTCGTGCGACTTCAGCAATATGTTCTTCGGTGTCGCCATCCATCACGCTGCCTACTTCAAATTCAATCGGCCAAGCATCTTTGCCGGGCGACAAGACAACGGCATGACCACCCATCTGAAAAGCGCCGAGTTCGAAACTGGTTCTGGTGCGCAAGGAAGGATTGAAAAAGACCAAGGCGACCGCCTTGCCTTTCAACTGATCGCCAATTTTCGAATTCTTAAAAGCACTAGCCTCCAGCAGCAATGCATCCAGTTCCGGGCGAGTCCAATCTTGTGTGTTCAAAAAATGTTTCATTGCCTGCCTTGAATTAGTGACGAATAAGAAAACAAAAAAGCCCGGCGCAAGGCCGGGCTTTTCCTGGAACGTGCAGAAACGTCCGGGTCACCCAGCAGGCTTGTGGGCTTCCGGTCGGCGAGCACGCGAAGTCATGCCTGCTGCCATGTAGGCAGAGGTGAGCAGTTCGACGTGAGCGAGACAATGTTTCATATGAGCCGATTATGTCAGTCAAAATCTTGAGCTGCAAGCCAGTCGATTAGTTTAAATGCTCTAAACAGCACTGAAATCTCTCGGTCCCCAACAAAAACAATAGCAATGACGAAGTTTTCGAGAAAAATCGTCGTGGGAGCAACTGTCTGCATCAGATAGTTGCCGTCTCCCATTCGGTGCCATCGCGCAGCATGGCATTTAGCTGGGTGATGAAGGATCTCAGGCAGGC
>JAYSXB010000270.1:0-7747 GCA_043717775.1 Arenimonas sp. | reverse complement strand
CAGCGGCCCAATAAAACTACCCCAGCCTCCGAACATCGATGAAACCAAAAAACCTGCTAGCGCCGACAGATGTGCAAACATTGCCCACTGCCTTTCCTCAGCCGATGACGTGCCTGTATCGTTTGGTGGGTTTGATGCAGATTCGTTCTCAGTCATAAATGTTCCCCCAGTGAAAGATTAAATTTCGTGATCGAATTTGCACTCTTGCCTTTTAGAAGTCAAGTCACGCTTCGCCCGCGACTGTCATATTTCCGATTAAAATCGAGCCTGTGCGTATATGCGATCGGGTATCGACATCCGAACCCACCGCTTCAATGGCTTGGAACATAGTCTTCAAATTACCGGCAATAGTGATTTCATCAACCGGGTACTGGATTTCGCCACCCTCAACCCAGAAACCGGCGGCACCGCGCGAATAATCGCCAGTAATACCATTGACGCCCTGCCCCATTAATTCGGTCACCAGCAAACCACGACCCATACCACGCAGCATGGCGTTCAAATCACCGGCATTCGCGCTGGCATGAAGATTGTGCACACCACCGGCATTACCACTGCTTTGCAGACCCAATTTGCGCGCCGAATAACTACCCAGCAAGTAATGTTGCAACACGCCGTTTTCGATCAGATATTGGTCGCGGGTTGCGACGCCTTCAGCATCAAAATTAGCCGAACGTAGTCCGCGTGGAATATGCGGTTGTTCCAGCAAGGAAAACCATTGCGGAAATATTTGGGTATCAATCGAGTCCAGAAGAAAACTGGCGCGTCGATAAAGCGAAGCGCCGGAAACTGCACCAAGAAAATGACCGATTAAACTGCGTGCAGTTTCGGAAGAAAATAATACCGGGTAGTTTCCGGTATCAACGCTGCGTGGATTCAAACGCCGAATCGTACGTTCTGCGGCGTGCTTGCCAATACTATTGGCAGATTCAAGATCGGAATAACGCAATGCACTGGAATACCAGTAATCACGTTGCATGGCATCGTTGGCACCGGCGATTAAAGAGCAACTTAATGAAAAATGCGTACTGCGCTCGGCGGCATTGAAGCCGTGGCTATTAGCGTACACCGCAACGCTGTCGCCAAAACCCATACTGGCGCCATCGGAATTTGAAATGCGCTTATCAAAATCACGACCGGCCGCTTCGGTTTGCAATGCCATTTCGACCGCTTGATCGGCAGAAACCGCATGCGGATGCCACAAATCCAGATCATGAAAAACGCTCGCCATGCGATCACGCTCTGCCAAGCCGGACGCGGTGTCTTTTTCAGTAAATTGCGCAATAGCGCAGGCTTGTTCCACCGTGGCTTTCAAGCTACTTAACTGAATGTCGGCGGTACTGGCGGTGCCCTTGCGTTGATCGAAATAGACCGTCACCGCTACACCGCGATCCTGTGTGCGTTCAACGGTTTCTACTTCGGCCATGCGCACATTCACAGATAACCCGCTGTCTTCGCTCAGCGACACTTCCGCCTCGCTAGCGCCCTGCTGCCTGCAAAGGCCCAGAACCTGCTCTGCGAGCTCACTGAGATAATCCGCCTGCGAACCCTGTGATTTATATTTGTCGATAGCTGTATTCATCCGCATACTATGCAGTATTAAGGCACTTACGAGAACCCATATGCGCGGTGTAGATGAAGAAACCGGCGAATATTTAAGCCCGAGCCGTAGCGAAGAACGCCGGGAAGCGCTCGCCATACTGGAACTTGCCAGTAATTTGATCGAACAAAATGACACCCGGATTCATCAACTGCCGATGAGTGCCGAATTGATTGCCTTGACCATCACCTCAAAAAAAATTACCTCGCAAATTGCCCGCAAACGTCAAATGCAATTTCTGGCCAAACAACTGCGTCGCCAGGACGATGAAGTGCTGGTCGCGATACGCGCCGCGCTGGATTTCGACAAGAATATTTCCCGCCAGGAAACCGCTTCACTGCATCGTGTTGAAGCCTGGCGTGATCGCCTGATTGAAGAAGGCGATGCCGCATTGGCAGAACTACTCAATGAGTTTCCCTCGGCAGACCGGCAACATTTGCGGCAATTGGCCCGCAATGCCAAGGAAGAAAAATTGAAGAACAAAGCACCGCATGCTTTTCGCGATTTATTTCGGGAGCTGCGTGAGTTGATGAGTGAGCATCACGAGGAAGATGAATCGTAGGGTGGAACCACAATAAGGCGTGCGCGCCGTTTGTGACTCCAACACAGATTGTTATGTTGTTTGGCGGATACCACCAAATATTGCGGCGACGTTTGTGATTCCGCTGGAAGATTACGATAGTGTTTTGGTGGATACCGCAAAGAGCGCGGGATCCACCCTACATCTATATCCCGACAATTAAATGGTGCGCCAGAGGCGCACCCTATGCTTGCGTACCGCCCACCGTCATCGCATCAATTTTCAATGTGGGCTGGCCAACACCCACTGGCACGCTTTGGCCGTCTTTGCCGCAGACACCGACACCGGCATCGAGTTTTAAATCATTACCAATCATGCTGACGCGGGTCATGGTTTCCGGGCCGTTGCCAATGAGTGTGGCGCCTTTGACCGGACGGGTAATTTTTCCATCTTCAATCAAATACGCTTCGCTGGCAGAGAACACAAACTTGCCCGAGGTAATATCGACTTGGCCACCGCCGAAATTCGGGGCATACAAACCTTTTTTAACCGATGCAATAATTTCTTCCGCCGGATAATTACCGGCCAACATATAGGTATTGGTCATGCGCGGCATGGTGATATTGGCGAAACTTTCGCGGCGACCATTACCGGTCGGTGCAACGCCCATCAAACGTGCATTCAAACTGTCTTGCATATAGCCGCGCAAAATACCGTCTTCAATCAAGGTTGTGCATTGTGTCGGTGTGCCTTCATCATCAATATTCAGCGAACCACGACGTCCCGATAATGTGCCGTCATCGACAATGGTCACGCCCGGTGCGGCAACACGTTCGCCAATTCTTCCGGCATACACCGAAGTGCCTTTGCGATTGAAATCACCTTCCAGGCCATGACCCACCGCTTCATGCAATAACACGCCGGGCCAACCGGGGCCAAGCACAACTGTCATAGTGCCTGCGGGTGCATCATCGGCATCCAGATTCACCAATGCTTGTCGCAAGGCTTCCTTTGCAATTTCCTGTGGCCGCGAATTTGAAAATAATTCTTCGTAATCAAAACGTCCGCCACCACCGGCATAACCCGATTCACGGCGACCATTTTCTTCGACGATGACCTGCACATTGAAACGCACCAGCGGCCGAATATCCGACGCTAAAATACCATCACTGCGCGCAATCAAAATGGTATCGACGGCACCGGCCAAACTCACGATGACTTGTTTCACGCGTGGGTCTTGCGCGCGAATGAAAACATCAATCTCGCGCAGAATATTGATTTTTGTTTCAGGCCGCATCATTTCAATCGGATCAATGGGTGCGTATAACTCGCGACCCGGCACCACGATGCGCTGACCGGCATTCGACTGCGAGCCGTCGCGGCTAATCGCGCGAGCGGCACTCGCCGACTGGATTAATGCTTCGCTGCGAATATCATCAGAATACGCGAAGCCGGTTTTTTCACCACTAATGGCCCGAACACCAACGCCTTGTTCAATTGAATGTGCACCGTCTTTCACAATGCCGTCTTCTACGGTCCAATTTTCACGGCGGCTATGTTGAAAATACAGATCACCAAAATCAACACCGGGACCCATCAGCGCAGAAAATGCCGCATCTAAATCCGATAGCACCATATTGGTTGGCGTTAGTAATCTTGATTGGACGAGGCTTAAGGAATTACTCATTATTTATCTCACTGGATGTTACTGAATTTAGGGACCCACGGTCGCAGGTTTATTGGTATTTGAAGATTTGGCTGGGCCTTTTTCAACCACATCGACCTTGGGCTTTTTCCACGGACCGGTCACATGATAAACCGTACGCGCGGTTTGCTTTAATGGTTTTTGCAGAACCGCCTGCGCCGCCATACCGACCGCAGCCCCTGCTGGCCCGGCCGTTAGCATTCCAAGTGCTGGCAGCAAGCCACCGGCTTTGGGCAAGACTTCGATTCTTTGGTCATATTCCTGCTTGCGTACATCTGCGGTGCCGCTCACTTTGATTTCTGCGGCGGGGCCATTAATGCGTAAATTTTTGGTGTTCGCCAAACCATCGGCAAACGCGATATCGCCTTGCATGGTATTAAACGAAAAACCTTTGGAAAAAAAATCACTGAAATCCAGAGTTAAACGCCTTGGTATTTCCGCCAGACTAATCAAACCCAAAATGCGACCCGAGCCACCAGGTTCAACATCCAGCAAGCGGCCTTCACCGACTTCGACTTTCAAATTACCGTTGATATTACCCAGGCTTATTGCACCGGGTGAACCTGGCCACGACGCATTCAAGGAAGCTTTGGTTTTGCCGTTTTGAATCATGCCGACAAAGCCTAAGCCGTCCAACATTTTACCCAGGCTGTCGGTGGTGAAATCGAGCTTCAAATTGGAACGCGACCCGGAAGCTGTTTTTATCCAGTCGCCCACGGCATTGATACTGAAATTTTTCGATTTGGTGACGAAGCGATCAATCCGCATACCATTAATGGTTTGCGTCGTTTGCAGATCGGTTTTCCCTAGTTGCGACGTACCGACACGCAAATCGTCAATATTGAATTTAAGCGATGGCACTTTGGATGGATCGGTTTCGACCGCAACTTTTGTAGCCGCTGTCGGCGCACTTGCTGGCGGAGTGACGGCACCCTGCATATACAATTTACTGAAACGACCTAGCACGCCATTTTTTGCATCGGCGGCAATATCAACGCTTCCTTCAATACCGGTGCCATCAATTTGCAAACGGGTGCCAGTGCTGGTCTTATTCAATAATAATTTGCTATTGGCAAATGGTTGATCGAGAAAAAGTAGCTTTTCGGCAACCAGATTGACTTCATTCAATCCCGATGCACCTTCGCCGCCACTGGCAAAAGCCATCCAGCCAGCAGCATCTAAAACATTGACTTTGCCGCGCGCAGAAAGGCCTTTTGTCGGCAAGATGGTTCCTGCCTCACCGCCAAACTGCAGCAGGCCATTCATGGGCTGCTTGGCTTTTTGTGCTGCTCGCATATGCAGCACATTGCCGTAACGCAAGACTATAAAACCCTGCTCAAGTGGAATCGTACTATTGATTTGTAATGGCAGACTTTGCGATGTCGTTTTATTCAAGGGCGCAGGCAAATCGATTTGGGTGCCGATTAAATCCGAACTCAAACTCAGTTGTGAGGCCGGTGTTTTTCCGTTCACGCTATTGGGAATATTCACCCTCACCGACCAGTTACTGCTGCCTTCTAAATAAGGTTTAAGCCATGCGACGTTTTCATAACGACTGAGCAGACTCTGGCTGCTTAAATTGCCGTCCAAGGCAGCGATGGCTGCAAGCTTACTGTCTTTGGTAAAACTGCCGACCGACAAATTAAACACTGCTGGTCGTTTATCAAATAGTACTTTCAGGTTTTCGGTGGCGAAGCCGCTTTGATCAAAACGCGTGCGGCCTGTTACTTGTGTAAACACAATATTCCAACGTGAATCAGACAGTGCTGCATTTTTCAAATCCAGCGTACCGGTCATTTTTGTTTCGCCCAACTCTTTCTTCAAGGGAATTTGAAGATTCAAGGCAAGCTCAGCCAAACCGTTGGCAGTACCTGCTCTAACATGTTCGCCGTATTTTTTTTGCAGCGGACTGGCCAGTACCAATGTACGTAAATTTTCCGCTTTGCTATTGGTCACAATATCAAGATCAAGCAGCGGCGCGGCAAAATCTTTAATGCCGCCGGTGACCTTGCTGATTTTGTTATTCATCAGCACACCGGTGCCGACCAAACTCAAACCCGGGCCATCGAATGCCACGTCAATATCCAGTAGCTGCGCGACCGGCCATTCGGGATGAAATTTTATTTGTGCATTGCGAATACGTGCACGTGCATCGAATACACCTTCTTTATTCCTAAATGGCCAGTCATCCAGATCACCCGCCATCACAATACGGCCATCTAATACATCGCCTTTTATCAGCGCATCGTCCAGCCATTTAATGGTGGATGGCGGCATCTTGTGCAATATCCAGAATTTTTTTGCCTGGGCGAAATTCGCAGGCTGTAAGTCAGCCGCCAAATCCAGTGTCGGCGCTGTACCATCGCCCTGAAAACCTATTTGAAAGCGTGTTTTTAATCCAATATCCGGTCCGCTAATTTGCAAGGCGCTGGTGCCAACGGTCCAAGTGTCCGCATCGCGCCAGAAAGCCAAGCTGCCGCCAAGAGCCAAGTCAAAATCCTGTCTAAACCCAAGAGGCCATACAAGCTTTATTGGCTTGGGATCGATTTCGAAAACTCCGCCCTGCCCGTCCATTTGCAGTCGGCCATTCAAGCCATGCAAGCCCGGACGTGAACCTGCCGGTTCAATATTCAAATCATGAACGACAACCGAGCCTTTCCAGGGGCCGTTGCGTGAACCCGTTAAATCAACATCGCTCAGTCGCGCAGTGGGAGACGCTTGGACTAACCATTGCCTCAATGCTACGGGCAATTGATCGGTCAGCGACAACAGTGTGAATGCCGGTTGCAAGTCAATTTGTGGCGCTCGCAAAATAATATTTTCACCGCCGGCAATCAACAATCCATCAAGCGATGCCACCTTATTATCACGATGAAAACGTAAAACCGGCGCTGTAAATTGCCAGCCGTTTTTTTGTTCAAACCATTTGGCGGCCACTTCAAGCCGATCAAATTTCGCATCCGGCGAAATCGCATTGGCCTTGTCCAAAGTAATTAATTTACTGGAGACAATCTGGATATTTTTCAGGTCAGCCTGGGTTTGCAAACTGGTAACACGCTGGTTTTTCAAGTTTGCCCAAGCGTTTGCCTCGCCTTCACCACTTTTTAAAATAATGCCGGTCGCTTTTAATAACGGTGACCAGTCTTTCATATCCAGATTCTTGCCACCAACCCAAACGGTGCCGTCATATTGGCTACGTGATAAATCTACCACCGCACTCATTGGCGCGCTGTCAGTAGATGCCCAAGCCGATACGCCCACCTTGATCCGCTTATTGGATACCCTTAGACGTAAATCAACGCGTGGAATATCGACATTCAATTGATAGCGTGGCGCACGAATACCGAGCGCCGCTTTTTCAATTTGCAGTTCGCCAAAACCTTCGAGTTTTTCGAGCGGGTCGATATTAGGGTCGCTTTGCCCGGGCAGTCCTTTCAGCGTCCAACGCAAATCTTCTGTCTGCACTAATTGCAAAGATAGTTGATTGATCTTCAATTCAGTCAGCGGTTCGCCGGGCAACATACCGGAATAAATCGCAATCAATAAATCGGCATGGCCTACTTTAAGTGTTTGATCACCTTCGCCTACGCGCAAGCCGTCAAGGGTAAATACCGGGCCACGCCGGGTCCATTCACCTTTCGCTTTGGAAAAACTCACCGGCTCCCCAATTCTTTGCGTCAACCAATTTTTAATTTGCTCCGGATGTTTTTCAACCCAGGGCAGCGCCTGATTCAACAAACCCACAACCACAGCGAGAAAAATCAGCAACACCAATACGCTGTAAGCGGTAATGCGGCGCGCATGGCGAAACCGGCGTTTCATCGCAGTTGCCATGATTTACAGCAGCACCACGTCGAATTGTTCCTGCGAATATTGGTCGTCGGATTGGAAGCGAATACTTTTGCCCAGGAATTCTTCCAGT
>JAYSXB010000269.1:0-1116 GCA_043717775.1 Arenimonas sp. | reverse complement strand
CATTCTTAAAGTATTGGGATTCAAAGACCGCACCGTCATGTTGCTGGTGTTGGCCGAAGCATTTTTGCTGTGCTTTTTGGGTGCTTTAACCGGCATGTTTTCAGCCAGTTTAATCGCCACCACTTTGCCACCGGAATTTCCGATTAGCACCGACTCGCGGGTTTGGATAATTGCCGGTATCAGTGTTCTGGTGCTGTCCCTGTTGATTGGTGTGCCACCGGCATTGCGGGCGTTGCGTATCAAAATTGTCGATGCATTGGCAGGAAGGTGACATGAGCAGCCTTACTCAGATTCGCGAAATCGTGGTCATGAACTTGCAGAGTATTCCGCAACGACTCGGCGCTTCGCTGGTGGTGGTGATCGGTATTGCCGGTGTGGTCGGCGTGATGGTCGCACTATTGTCGATGTCGCAAGGGCTTGGCAAAACATTAGGTTCCACCGGACGGCTTGATCGCGTGGTAATAACCCGTGGCGGTTCGAATGGCGAGCTGGCAAGTTTTCTCGAACGCGGCAACGTGACGCTGATAAAACAAGATCCCGCGATCAAACGCGGAACCGATAATTTACCTTTGGCGTCCGGCGAATTAATCGTGATTACCGAAGTACCACGCTTTGGGCAAAAGACCGGCGCCAATGTCACACTGCGCGGCGTTGAGCCGACGGCTTTTGCATTACGCCCGGAATTAAAAATAATTGATGGTCGAAAATTTCGCCCCGGTATTCGCGAAATTATTGTCGGCCAGGCAGCAACAAAACAATTTGATGGGCTACGCACCGGTGCCGAGTTACGCTTCCGTGGCCAGGCTTGGAAGATTGTCGGTATTTTTAGTACCAAGGGCGACGCCCATGAATCCGAGCTTTGGACCGATGCCGAAACAGCGCAAAGTGCTTTTGCCCGCAGCGGATTTTCATCGGTGCTGGTAAGTTTGAATAATCTGGATTCATTCGAGTCACTCAAGTCGCGCTTGACCAGCGACCCGCAGTTAAATGTCGATGTAAAAACCGAATATGATTTTTTCAGCGGACAATCATCGGGCTTGACCGGCGTTATTAGCGTGCTGGCCGGCATTGTCGCTTTCATTATGGGTATAGGCGCTATTGCCGGCGCACTCACCA
>JAYSXB010000268.1:0-7760 GCA_043717775.1 Arenimonas sp. | reverse complement strand
TTCAATTCGCGCTATTTTTTTAGGCACTGCCGAGACCGGAACTTCGGTATTAATAAGGTGCTTATCCATACCGAATTATTCCTGTTAGAACCGATGATTAGTGCTGAACGCCGCCGTCACCGTGTACATGGCCGTGCTCAAGTTCTTCAGCGGTGGCTTCACGCACCGTCAGAATATCGGTTTCAAAATTCAAGGTCTTGCCTGCCATCGGGTGATTCAGATCAACATCGACCACACTGATGCCCACTTTCAAAACGGTCATTGGGCGCGGGCCCATTTCTGTTGGCAAAACGACTTGCATGCCAGGAGCGAGCTTGGCGCCTTTGAATAATTTGCGTGGAATACGTTGGTTTAAACCATCCTGGCGTTCGCCATAAGCTTGCTCGGGTGTAACAGTAATCGAGAATTTTTCACCCGCTTCGCGACCGATCATGGCGTCTTCCAAACCCGGGATGATATTGCCATGACCAATCAAAATCGCCATAGCGTCGCGCTCGTGCGAACTTTCTAATTGTGGCAGGCCAGGCTCAGCCACGGAGTAATGGAAATGCACGACAGAATTTTTTTCAATTTTCATTTTTAACCCTAATTTATCAACGTAATGGGCCCATTAAGGCAAAATCAGGCCATGTATTCGGACGCGCATTATCCCCAGCCTATGACTTTATTGCCAGCAAAATCGCGGTACCTAGGGCTTTCATCAGCTGTTTTAATGATTCTTTTAAGTGCTTGCGCCACTACGCAAACGCCTCGCGCGAGCTATGAAACCTCGCAAACCCATCGCCTGGAAGACGCTGACAGCACTGAAATGCGCGACTTAAGCCAAGTCAGCAACGAGGTCATAATTCGCGCCATTAGCTTGGTCGGCACGCCTTATCGCTACGGCGGCACTCACCCCGACACCGGGCTCGATTGCAGCGGTTTAATTGATTTTGTCTTTCTTGAAGCCGCCGGCCTGAAATTACCGCGCACAACGCGTGAGCTGATCGATATTGAAGCCAAAGCGATTGATCGTGATGATTTGCAGCCCGGGGATTTGATCTATTTTAATTCACGCGGTGGTCGCGTCAGCCATATCGGCATTTATGTCGGTGAGGATCGTTTCGTGCACGCACCGAGCACCGGTGGCCTGGTTCGAATCGACAAATTGAACACGCCGTACTGGACTAAATTTTATGTTGGTGCAAAACGGGTGTTGATGTAGGGCGCGCCCGGACTAGCAATGTTAAAAAACAATGTTGAATTCGCGGGAGGGCCATAAGGCCCGAATAGCATCAGAATATTCGTGCCTTATGGCCCTCCCACGAAAACTACAATCATTGCATTGCCATACCAGTAGCGCGCTCCAAATCCACGAATGCCGTTCGCTGCATTTGTTGCGCCTGTATTTGCTGCATCTGAGAAACCAGGCGAGCACGTTTGGCATCCACTACACGCAGATAATCACCGTTGCCTTGCTGATAATTACGCATCGCCAATTTTTCAAGCTGCTGCTGTTGCCACACATGATGATCGGCATGTTCGATGGCTTTTGTGCTGACGATTAAGGTCGCCAGGGCACGCTCAACTTCGAGCGGTATAAAACGCCGTACGGCTTCGGCTTGATACTGTGCTTGAGCGATTTTGGCGTCCGCTAAATCACTCCTCGCTCGACCAGTATCAAAAATCGGCAAACTGATTTGTGCACTCAAGCCGTTGAGGGAAAGACCACCACTTTCACGAACACCACCGATGCCCAGAGAGGGATCGATATTGCGCAAAGCACCGGTTTGCATTTTTTTTTCAGCACGGGTTTGTTCAACACTTGCGTTGGCAGCGAACAATTCTGGCCGATGTTTTTCTGCCAATGCCTGTAGCTCGGGTTCATTTAATAGCGCGAGTGGCAAGGGCAATAAATGATCGGGTAATTGCAAGGCTTTACTGCTCGACAAGCCCAATAATTTTGCGAGTGCTGCCAGTGCTTGTGTTTGATTGCCTTCTGCAACTCGAAGATCATGCGCCATGATCGAAGCCGCCGCTGCTTGTGCCAATAACGTGCTGCTAGGCAACGCCCCTTGCTTGGCCTGACGCGTTTGCAAGCTGAGCGTATTTTTTTCAAGCGCAAATTGCTCTTGTTGCAAATGCAAAACAGCCTTTACTGTCACGGCATCAAAATAGGCTGCTTCGGTATCTTGCGCAATGCGCACCACAGACAGCATCACTTCGGCTTGAACGCGTGCTTGCGATGCATTCGCCACATCAACACGTTTCGTTCGAGTGAACAGATCAAACAGGCTTTGCACCAAACTGTAATCGAGTTCAAAGCGGCCACCACCTTCGGGGCACAACACCATTAACGAGCCCATCGGATTGCGCAGCAAGCCCGCTTGTATTCGTTCGGCCTGCGTAGCATCCAAACGCGTGAGTTCGGCGCGCACCTGTGGATTATTGAGCAAGGCCGCTTGCACCGCACGGTTCGCAGTGAGAGGTTCAGCAAACCAAGCGTCGTCTAAATACGATTCACCGTTGGCAGGCAATCTGGGAGCCCCAACGCCCGCGATTCCGACGGAATTTTGCAAGCGTGAATCATCGCGAACTGGCGCAGTAGTACATCCGATTAGCAACACGCTCAACGCAATCACATTGACACAATATTTAATCTTCATGGCAATTCTCCTGGTGCCGTTTTTAAGCCACGGCTTAGCCATAATTTGTAAATGGCGGGAATCACGATCAGCGACAGCAAAGGCGCACTGAGCATGCCGCCAAACATCGGGGCGGCTATGCGCTGCATGGTGGCAGCGCCCGCGCCAGATGCAAGAACGATCGGGAGCAAGCCAGCCAAGATTGTGATCACCGTCATGGCTTTCGGACGTACGCGACGCAAGGCGCCATCGGTTAGTGCAGCATCCAGTGCCTTGATATCTTTCAATGCACCGGAAGCCTGAGCTCGCTTAACTGCATTATCCAGATAAATCAGCATCACTACGCCAAACTCGGCGGCAACACCCGCTAGTGCGATAAAGCCGACCGCCACGGCGACCGAGAAGGCATAGCCCAAGATCCATATCAGCCACAAGCCTCCCACCAAGGCGAACGGGACGGTGAGCATAATTAAACTAGCTTCGGCCACACGCCGAAACGCCGCATACAAAAGCGCAAACACAATGAGCAAAGTCAGAGGCACAGCGAGTCGTAAGCGTTCACTGGCTCGTTGCAAAAACTCATAGCTCCCAGCCCAATGCCAGCTCACACCCGGCGTTAATTTGGCATCGGCACGAATCGCTTTCTCGGCTCGTTTAATGTAACCACCCAAATCATCATCGCTTAAATCGACAAAAACATAGGTCGCCAGTTGTGCGTCTTCGCTGCGAATCATCGGCGGGCCATCCGATAGTTTTATTTCTGCCAGAGTACCCAGCGGCACTTGAGCGCCGGATGGCGTGACCACCGGCAAAGCCATCAAGGCTTCGGGTGAATCACGCCAACTTTGTTCCGTGCGCAAAGCAATCGGATACCGCTCACGGCCTTCGACCGCGCGACCAATCGCTTCGCCACCAATCGCGGATGCCAGCCACTCTTGAGCGTCCTGCATCGATACGCCGTAACGTGCCAGCATTTCACGATCGGGAATCACATCAATTTGCCTTGCATCGGCCGCACGCTCGGCAAATGCGGAACGTGTGCCTGGTACTTTGGATAACACCGCCGCAATCCGATCGGCATTCTTGCTGATGGTCAGTAAATCAGGCCCTGTCACTCGCACACCCAGCGGCGTACGAATACCGCTGACCTGCATGTTGATGCGATTCAAAATCGGTGGCACCCAGGCTGCGGTTAATCCTGGCAAGGCGAGTTTTTGTTGCAGCTCTTCAACAATTTTTTCGCGCGTCATACCTTCGCGCCATTGGTCTTCGGGTTTGAATTGAATGATAGTTTCGAGCATGGTCAATGGCGCCGGATCGGTCGCGGTTTCAGCGCGGCCAGCTTTACCAAATACCGTCGCGACTTCTGGTACGGATTTAATTAATCGATCAGTCCTTTGCAACACCGCTTGTGCTTCGGCCGGTGATAAGCCTGGCAAGGTGGTTGGCATATACAGCACATCGCCTTCTTCCAGTTCGGGCATAAACTCGCTGCCCAATTGACTCAAGGGCAAGGCAGCACTCAATAATCCCAGCAGGGCGACCAACACAATGGTTTTCGGTTTGCGTAATGCAAATGCCAACATCGGACGATAGGCTGCGGTCAGCCAACGGGTAAAACGATGCTCGGATTCATCGGCGAAGCGTCCGCGAATCCAGTAACCCATCAGCACCGGCACCAAGGTGATCGACAAACCCGCGGCAACGGCTAGCGCCCAGGTTTTTGTCCATGCGATCGGTGCAAACATCCTGCCTTCCTGCGCCTGCAATACAAACACCGGCAGGAATGACAAAGCGGTAATTAGTAAAGAGAAAAATAAGGCGGGGCCGACTTCGACAGCGCTGGCCGCAATCACTTTCCATTGATCGGCACCGTCGGCGGCTTTGCCATCATGTTCTTTCGCCCAATCTTCCAGATGCTTATGGGCGTTTTCAATCATCACAATCGCGGCATCGACCATCGCGCCAATCGCAATCGCAATACCGCCTAGCGACATAATATTCGCGTTCAAACCTTGCCAACGCATGATGGCCAACGCAATCAACACGCCCAGCGGCAAACTAATCACCACGACAAGCGCAGAGCGCACATGCCATAAAAATAAGGCGCACACCAAGGACACCAATAATAATTCTTCAAATAATTTGAAACTTAAATTATTAACTGCCCGTTCAATCAAACTTGATCGGTCATACACCGTTACGATTTCAATGCCCTCAGGCAGACTGGCACGCACCGCGTCCAGGCGAATTTTGACTGCATCAATCACCGCTTTGGCATTCTCGCCATCGCGCATCACCACAATGCCACCGACCGCTTCGCCTTCACCATTGAGTTCGGTGATGCCGTTACGCGGCGCGGGGCCAAAGCGTAATTCGGCGACATCGCGAATCAACACGGCTTTGCCGTTTTTCATTACGCCGGTGGGGACAGCACCTAAATCGTCCAGTGATCGGATATAACCAACACCGCGCACGATGTATTCGCTCTCGGCCATTTCCAAGCGCGCACCGCTGGTTTCCTGATTGGCCGCGCGAATCGCTGCCACCAATTGATTAAAACCAATGCCATATGCCTGCAATCTTCTTGGATCGACCACCGCTTCGTACTGCCGGACAAAACCACCGACACTCGCGACTTCGGCGACACCGGGCACGCGTTGCAATTCAAATCGCAAACGCCAATCTTGCAATGAACGCAGTTCGGCTAAATCATGTTTTCCGGTTTTATCTATCAGTGCATATTGGTAAATCCAGCCTACGCCGGTCGCATCTGGGCCCAATTGCGGTTCAACACCTTCGGGTAATTCACTACGCACTTGCGAGAGATACTCCAGCACCCGCGAACGCGCCCAGTACAAATCGGTGCCATCTTCAAACAAGATGTACACGAACGAATCGCCATACATCGAAAAACCGCGCACGGCTTTGGCTTTTGGCACGGCCAACATGCGGGTGGTGATCGGATACGTCACCTGATCTTCGATAATTTGCGGTGCCTGCCCGGCATACGGCGTGCGAATAATCACTTGCACATCGGATAAATCCGGAATGGCATCGAGCGGAAGTTGCCGCACCGAAATAATGCTGGCAATAGTGAGTATTACAGCCACGGTCAGCACCAACGCACGATGGGCGATGGACCAATGAATCAGACGCTCGATCATGGTCGGGATCCTTGCACTGGTTTCATCGCATCCATGGCGTCCGGCTCCATGCGACTAAAGCCCGATTGCAGATTCGCTTCGGCATCGAGCAAAAATTGTCCCGAAGTAACCACACGATCGGTCAACGCAAGGCCATCAATAATTTCTATTTCATTGCCGTAGCGCTGGCCGATTTTTATCGGCATGGCCATGAATTGATTTTTAGCATGCTGCACCATCACCCGATCCCCTTGCGCAGTACGAATCACCGCAGAGGCCGGAAGCAATAAAACATTTGAGCGCGAAGCGCCTTCAATCACGCCATCGAGCACGGTACCGAGCGGCAGATCATCGCTATTGTTGATGGAAAATCGAACCGCCACGGTTTGCGTGACCGGATCAACGACCGGAACCACGGTGCCGGTGTCACTCAGCCATTCACGACCCGACAAACCCGGCAGTGTGAAACGCGCACGCATCGTATTGCCCAGACTGATTTTCTGCGCCGGAAATAATTGGGCTTCAATCCACACCGCTTTTCCGCCAGACAAATCAAGAATCATCGTATCGGGCGTGACGCTGGAACCTTCACGAACGCCGAGTTCCGTCACCACGCCGCCAACAGTTGTACGCAGAGGTAATCGGCGCGAGGCTTTGCCCGAGCGACGTATGGATTGAATATCAACATCGGCAATGCCATAACGCCGTAAACGTTCCGCCGCCGGGCCTGCGGTTTCGGCACCCAGCAACATCTCTTCCTGGGCCTGGACCAACTCCGGTGAGTAAATATCGGCGATCACCGTGCCGGTAGAAACTTGCTGACCGACCGCGCGCACATATAAACGCTCGATCCAGCCGCTGACGCGAGCTTGCACTCGCGCCTGACCACGGGCATCGGCTACCACTCGCGCCGGAACGCGAACGCTGGTGCGGACATCACGCTGCACCGGGTTGGCGGTGCGAATGCCGAGACTTTGAATAATGGCAGCACTAACCGCGATGCCATTGTTATTGCCACTTTCCGCAGTAGCGTATTTAGGAACGAGCTGCATATCCATAAACGGCGAAGGACCGGGTTTATCGAAATGTTCCTCCGGTCGCATCGGGTCGTAGTAGTACAGAACCTTGTCCGTGCCCGCAGCATCGGGTTTCATCGCATCGCCTTTCTTTTGCATGTCGGACGATGGTTCTGTTGGTGGCGGTGCTACCGTTTTTTTGACCAATGCCATCCCGCAGATCGGACATGTACCCGGCCCATGCTCTTTGATATGCGCATGCATCGGGCAGACATACAGCTCCTTGGTCACAGTCGCCTTGCTGTTAGCGACATCCTTGGTGGCCGTGGCATCGGTAGTTTTTGATGTAGGCTCTTGCATCGCTTTGTTGCGGTCGCAGGCCGTTAGCAAAAACATAGCCACGATGGAGGCCGACAGCCACAACGCTATGCGCCGCCAAGCGGTCGAAAGTGTAATTTTCATGGGTATTCCTGATAAAACGTAAACACACGCGGACGCAAAGCGCCGCGAATCGGGTGTTAAACGTCAGGAATAAATCGGAGGTCGCAAGCCTGGGCCGAATTCGGCCCAAGAATGCTCAGTAGCTTCTAGCTGAGGTATGGGAGTCGCGATTAAGACACTCGAAGCAATAACGAGCGGAACTGAAAATATCGTGTTGACACTCATGCAACGCGCCATACATTGGTCATCGCAGACTTTATCCGGCATCGGGCATGGCTTATCCGGCGCCATCTTTTTACCCATCATTTCGGCGCAGCAATCTTTCTTGGCTATCGCCGAATGTGCCTGAGCCAAGCCAATTCCATTGCACAGAATCGCCATCATCACTAGCAGGGAAGCCAGTAATCGAAAGCGGCGTGTGCGCAGAATGTGGAGGGCATTGGGCATGTGAGCTCTAATACTACACGCTAAGAGATTGTCTTCAAGCCAAAAGGTTCGTGTCACCGAGGTAGAACCCCGTAGGAGCGCCTTTA
>JAYSXB010000267.1:0-3031 GCA_043717775.1 Arenimonas sp. | reverse complement strand
GCAATGATTTCTGCCAATGCTGCAATGCGCTGGGTTTTATCGGCGTAAGTGCCGAGCTTTTGTTGATAGGTGACGGTTTTCAAACCCTCGCCCATCGAGCTTAGACCTTGCTTTAAATCTTCATCATAGAAAAATTTTGCATCGGCGAAACGTGGGCGAATAACGCGCTCGTAACCTTTGCGAACTTGTTCGACATCGGTACTTTCGATATTGGCGATACCGATAAAATTTTCTGAAAGTTTGCCGTCTTCATCCAGCACCGGAAAGAATTTCTGGTTCGTTTCCATCGTGGTAATCAAGGCTTCCTGCGGCACGGCGAGGAATTCTTTTTCGAACGAGCACAATACCGCCGACGGCCATTCAACCAGGCAGTTCACTTCGTTCAACAGGTTTTCATCGATGCGTGCGCTGCCGCCGGTTTGGCTTGCAGCCGCTTCAATTTGTTCGCGGATACGGTCGCGGCGTTCGTCGGCATTGACCAATACATGGGCGTCGCGCAGGGCATCGACATAATTATGCGGGGTGCTGATCCAGACCGGTTTATTGTGATGAAAACGATGGCCGCGACTCATGCGATCGGAGGTCAAACCCATCACTTCGCCTTCGATTACATCGCCGCCCATTAACATGACCAGCCAATGCACCGGACGAATAAATTTGGTGTCGCGATTGCCCCAGCGCATCGGTTTTGGAATCGGCAAGGCCGCCAGTGATTCGCTGACAATTTCGGCAATCAAGGTACTGGTAATCGCACCGGGTTTTTCGCTACGGGCAACAAAACGCTCGCCTTTATTGTCGGTGGTTTTTTCGAGTTGTTCGACACTTAAACCATTTTTACCGGCGAAACCCAGCAGTGCCGGGGTTGGTTGGCCTTCGGCATTCAGACCGATATTCAAATAAGGACCGAGCACTTCGGATTTTTGTGAGGCCTGTTCGGTGCCGACTTCGGCAAATAAGACAGCAAGGCGACGTGGTGAATACAGTGCCTTGGCATTATTTTTATTGAAGGCGATGCCGCGTTTTTCAAAGCCCGTCGCAATGCCGTCAAAAAAAGCCTGCGCTAATTCCGGCAATGCCTTTGGTGGCAATTCTTCGGTGCCCAATTCGATTAAAAGAGGAAGCATGTTCATTACGCAACCTCCTTCTTCAAATTCGGGAAGCCCAGTTTTTCGCGTTGTGCGTAATACGCCTCGGCCACTGCACGCGACAAAGTCCGCACTCGCAAAATATAACGCTGGCGTTCGGTTACCGAAATGGCGCGACGGGCATCGAGCAAATTAAAACAATGCGAGGCTTTGGCTACTTGCTCGTAAGCGGGCAGAGGCAAGCCGAGCTCAACGCATTTCAAGGCTTCTTTTTCGCAGGCATCAAAGCGGTGAAATAATTCTTCGACATTGGCATGTTCAAAGTTATAAGCACTTTGCTCGACTTCATTCTGGTGATACACATCGCGATAATAAATCGGGCCTTGCGGGCCAACCGTCCACACCAAATCAAATACGTTATCGACGTTTTGCAAATACATGCATAAACGCTCAAGCCCGTAGGTAATTTCGCCGGTCACCGGTTTGCATTCCAGGCCACCGGCCTGCTGGAAATAGGTGAACTGGGTAATTTCCATACCGTTCAACCACACTTCCCAACCCAGACCCCAGGCACCGAGTGTCGGTGATTCCCAATTGTCTTCAACGAAGCGCAAATCGTGTACCAAGGGATCAACACCGAGCGCTTTGAGCGACTCCAGATACAGATCAATAATATTGTCGGGATTGGGCTTCATCATTACCTGGTATTGGTAATAGCGCTGCAAGCGGTTCGGGTTTTCGCCATAACGACCGTCGGTAGGACGGCGGCAGGGCTGCACATACGCGGCATTCCAAGGCTCGGGGCCGAGTGCGCGTAAAAATGTGGCCGGATGAAACGTGCCCGCACCGACTTCTAAATCGAGTGGTTGAATCAGCACGCAGCCTTGTTCAGCCCAGAAATGGTTGAGTTTAAGGATCAGTTCTTGAAATGTCGGGGCGGCCATAGGGCGAATCATTAGCGGAAAGCCGCTATTATAGGCGCTTACGCATTTAACGGCTTGATCCATGAAACCTTTTTTGATTATTGAAACCGGCAAGCCGGTCCCTACTTTAAAACGCCAAGGCGACTTTCCCGATTGGATTCGGGTCGCTGCCGGCATTCACGTGCGCGATGTGAAAGTCTGCAATGTGGCCGATGGCGATACTTTGCCCGATGCCAGCGGTTTTACCGGCGTATTGGTAACCGGTTCCGGCTCAATGGTGACCGAGCGCCATGATTGGAGCGAGCGCAGCGCCGAATGGTTGAATGACGCCGCCCACAAGGGCCAGGCTCTTTTCGGTATTTGTTTTGGTCATCAATTGCTGGCGCAAACGCTCGGCGGCAAAGTCGATTTCAATCCCAAAGGTAGAGAAATGGGCACGATTGAAGTGAGCTTGCATGAGCATGCCAAAACCGATGCATTATTTGCCGATATTCCTCTCGCCTTTGACGCGCATTCAACGCATATGCAAACCGTGCTGACCGCACCCGAAGATGCCGTTGTATTGGCGTATTCAAATAAAGATGATTGCCAGGCGTTTCGCTGGAAAGATAATGTCTGGGGCGTGCAATTTCATCCGGAATTTTCGACCGAACATATGCGCGAATATATTCATGTGCGACGCATGGCATTAATACAGGAAGGCAGTGAACCCAAAACTATGCGCAAAGCGGTTTCGGCCGCACCGCATGCAAGAAGACTACTCAGAAATTTTGTTCAATACGCGCAATCACGCGCTTAAGGGGAAAGCTATGTCGGCACAAAGCGTTAGCATTGCGGCCATGTTTGGCTGGGTGGTGGATAGTTTTAAACTATTGCGCAAAAATTTTCGCGGTTTGATGTTGGCCGGTTTTATTACTTTGGCGCTTGGTATTTTGATGTGCATTCCGATGTGGTCGGTAATGGCATTCAATATGATGGACGCCATGAAAAATGGCGGCATGCCTACTGGTGCCATGCCGATGG
>JAYSXB010000266.1:0-3053 GCA_043717775.1 Arenimonas sp. | reverse complement strand
TAGGTTATGTGCAAATCGGCAAGAAAGAATATACGACGACGGGTGTTTTGGGGGTTTCCAATGATGCGGCCGGAACACCCATCGCCGTTGGATTTCCTGGTTGGAGCACGCTGCCAAGCGAACGTAATTTAGCCGATGCCAGACTTTGGCATTTTTTCTTTGCCTGGATATTCGTGATTAATGGCCTGCTGTTTCTTTTATGGGCCTGGCGTTCAAAACATTATGCTCGTGATTTACAGCCGACCAAGACTGACTGGCGCGGCATATTCAAATCCATTTGGGACCATATGCGTTTCAAACATCCCGAGGGTGATGAAGCCGTTCGCTACAACATCCTGCAAAAATTAGCATACGTATCCGTCATTTATATTTTTCTACCGGGCTTGGTATTGATGGGTCTTTGCATGTCGCCGCATATGGGCTCGGTATTGGGTTGGTTAATTGATTTGGTTGGTGGCAGACAATCAGCGAGAACTTTGCACTTTATTTTTGCCGGTTTGATGGTGGCGTTTATTGGTATTCATATTTTTATGGTGCTGGTCAGCGGCCCGATCAATCAAATTCGCTCGATGATTACCGGGCGCTTCAAAATTCATGACCCGGTGCATATTGATGTTGCCGACACTCAGGAGAAAGTTCATGTCCAGCAATGATCGACGTCGTTTTCTCGGACAGGCCCTTGCCGCTGGCAGCGTTGCATTGCTGGCCGGTTGTGATCGTTTAAACAGCAATCAAACTTTCAAGGAAGTATTGGCCAGCAGCGATAAACTAACCGACAAGGCCTTTCATGCGCTGACGCCGGAAAACGCACTGGCACAGGAATTTACCGAATCCGATTTATCGCCTTATTTCAAAGCCAATGGTTCGGTGAATCCTAAAACGCCGGAGTATTTGGCGCTGCTCAATAGTAATTTTGCTGATTATCGGTTGAAGGTGTTTGGCTTAGTCGAGACGCCCTTGGCGCTTTCTTTGGCTGAATTACGTGCCTTGCCATCGCGAACACAAATTACCCGACATGATTGCGTGGAAGGTTGGAGTTGCATCGGCAAATGGAAAGGCGTGCCACTAGGCGCTTTACTCAATCAAACCAAGCCGAAAGCCAATGCGAAGTATGTAGTTTTTCATTGCGCCGATAGCTATGAAAACAATGACGAGCGCTACTACGAAAGCATTTATTTACACGAAGCCCATCATCCGCAAAGCATTCTGGCTTATGACATGAATGGCAAGATTCTTGATGTGGCCCATGGCGCGCCCATCCGGGTCCGGCTAGAACGCAAGCTGGGCTACAAGATGGCCAAATATATCCTTGGGCTGGAGTTGGTCGAGTCACTGGATGGCATTGGTAAAGGCAAGGGCGGTTATTGGGAAGATCAGCATGGCTATCATTGGCATGCTAGCATCTAATCGTTGACCAATCGCTTTTCCCCCTGCAACATGGCAATAACAGCGCAGGGGGAAGTTTCATGAGTGAGCAAGGGCAATCCAAACCACATCGCGAAGTGATGTCGCGAGTTGATACAGCCTGGTTACGGATGGAGCGTGCCACCAACCTGATGATGATTACCGGCGTGATGATGTTTGATATACCGATGCCGATCGAAAAATTAAAGAAAGTCATCAAGCAACGTTTTCTTGCCTATCCGCGTTTTCGCCAAAAAGTACTTGATACCACCGCCGGTGCCTGGTGGGAAACCGACGAAGATTTCGATCTGGATTGGCATATTCGTTTGACGGCATTGCCCGGTAAGGCCGGCAAAAAAGAATTGGAGCGCTTGACCAGCCAACTGGCTTCGACGCCTTTGGATAAGACCAAGCCTTTATGGCAATTTCATTTAATTGAAAAATACCATGGCGGCTCGGCACTGATTTCCCGAATACACCACTGTTATGCCGATGGTATTGCGCTGGTACAAGTATTACTTTCGTTGACCGACACCACGCGTGATGCCAAAAAAGGCAGCGACCTGGACAAAGCTTGGCTGAAAAGCGACGGCGAAAATGTAAAAAAACGTATCGGTACTGTTGATCGCGCCATGAAGATGGGCGCCAATATGTGGGAAAAAGGTCTCGATTTATATCGTGATCCTTCATTGGCGGCGGTCATTGCAAAAGAAGGCGGTGAAATAGCCCGCGAGCTCGCCGTTGCATTGAGTTTGCCCGATGATCCGCCAACGATATTGCGTGGCCGTTTAGGCGTGAGCAAACGCGTTGCATGGGCTGAACCGCTTGATCTTGATGAAGTCAAAGCCGTTGGTCGTGCTTACGATTGCACGGTGAATGATGTGCTGATGGCATCGGCAGCCGGTGCTTTGCGCTCCTACATGATCGAGCGTGGCGAATCTGTTGATGGAATAACTTTACGCGCTACAGTGCCAGTGAACTTAAGACCACTCGAGCACGCCAAAAAGCTCGGTAATCATTTTGGATTGGTGTTTCTTGAATTGCCGGTCGGTGAAGAAAATCCGGTGCGACGTCTGGAATATGTAGCTGAAAATATGCGGCAGTTGAAATCTTCACGACAAGCGATGGTGTCGTTTGGTTTATTGGCCGCTATGGGTTTGGCACCCGCAGGTGTTCAGCGCACGGCTTTAGAGTTGTTTAGCCGTAAAGCCTCTGCCGTTGCCACCAATGTACCGGGCCCGCCACTGCCTTTGTATTTGGCTGGGTGCCAAATTACCGAGCAAATGTTCTGGGTACCGCAGACCGGTTCCATCGGCATCGGTATTTCGATCATGAGCTACAACAATAAGGTGTATTTCGGTTTGATCTCGGACGCCAAGTTATTGCCGGATCCGGATTCGGTGATTCAACGCTTCCGCCCCGAATTTGAAAAATTGCTGTACACCGCCATGATGGGCGGCTGGGAAGACATTATTTATTCCGATGATGCCGCAGCATATTGTGCAGAAACCGAATTTAGCTTCTTGTAATCGAAAAATTCGCACCCAATTCATTCTTATCAACCTCTCTCGTAGGAGGCCGCTTGCGGGCGACGTCTGGCGAATGCCAATAATCCCGATCATTCGTCGCCCGCAAGCGGCCTCCTACTT
>JAYSXB010000265.1:0-3087 GCA_043717775.1 Arenimonas sp. | reverse complement strand
AATATCGCAGTAATTTCGGCTCGGCTGCCATCAGGTTCAATGGCAAGGCTGGAAATACTATACGTTCCTGTGCCGCTGGTCGCGAGTGGGTTGCCGTCGGGCAGCGTAAAAACAGGCATCCCGGGCTGCCATGCCTCGCGTTGCGCTAATAATTGCGCGATTTGTGGCGCTTGCAGACCCAAGGCGGCCAACACTTGAGGCGATGCGAAGCTGGGGTTGGGGCGCGCTAGGCCACTATAAATAGTGATGTAAGGTTGCAACTTTGCGAACAAATCCGGTGTTACACCCAACACCTGCTGCAGCTCTGAAATAGTTTGAAACGGGCCATCTTTTGCACCGTACGGGCGCTCGGCGCCCTCGTATTGCGGATCTTCCGCACCACCAGGCAAGGTCAATAAATCATCCGGATCACGCCAATCCATAATGGCAGACGTAATATTTTGTGCTTCTAATAGATCGACCCCGACGCTGCGTAAAAGCGGATTGATAACATCCGGGCCAGCCACATTAATATCGACCTTGCCGGTTTCATCGACAGTATGAATTTCAATTCGGGTTTTACCGACCACATACTTATAAACACGATTGTCGGGTACCCACTGCAATAAGGGATCGGGATTGCTCAAACGCAGAGTAGCGACATCAATGCCCCCTTCGGCGGCATAGCGTGCTTGTACGGTACGAGCCAGTAATTTTCCTTGTTGATGCTCGGTGCTGGCAATCAAGGCAAATACACCAATAATGCCGATTAAAATCACTAGCATCCAAAGTACGAGTAGCAAGGCAATACCTTGTTCGGTTTTTTTATGATGGCTTATCATCCTCCGCCACCCAAATCCGGGTCTTGGTTAAACGGTGCTGGCTGCAAACCAGGATTTCCGGTAGTGGACGTGGCGGCGGATAATTTCGGCGCTGCAATTAATAAAGGCCAATGCATTTTCTTGTCGGCGAATTCGATTTTTAAACTGGCTTGCATCGGAATTTGAGAGGCGAACTCCCAGCTATTTTTCCAGCTACCAGGTTTGGATTGCTCATCTAAGGTGCGAAAGGCAAATTCGCCGCTCTTAATGCCGTCCAATAAGATTTCCGGTTTGCGTTCGGCTTTGAGCAAACCATCGGTGGTAATTTGTTGAAATTGAAATTCAAGTTGATAGTTATCGCCAGCGCGCTTGAGTTCAAAAGTCTGCAAATAGGCGCCGCCATAAGACAAATAGCCCGGCATATTGGCAACAAACTGGAGCTTGTTACGATCTCCGGAAAAGAAAGTGGCCTCGCCATTACTGGCGTCAAACTCATAAGCAATCGGCAGCGCGCCGGTCACTTGCCGACGAATAAAACTCTGTACGCTGCGTAATTTTTCATTGCGTTGTGCCGCCGCTTCTGATTTTGTGGAAGCGGCCGCCGTACTTCGCATTAAATTTAAACCCAATAACACCAGCAAGGCCATCAAGCCAGTGACCACCAGCATTTCGAGCAAGGTAAAACCCTTGGTAATCATTTTCATAGCTGCAGATCAATATTATTGGCAGCCGATTGCCGCGCTTTATAGCTGACGAAACGCAGTTGCTCTTGTGGTTTATCACCCCAACTCACTAAAAGATTGACTTGATACAACACCGACGGATTAAGCGATTCAATCGCACTAGCGGGTGCATCTGCCGCCATGCTGGGGTCAGGCACTTCTTTTATTTCAATTTGATAACGATATTTACCGTCTTGCCATTCACCTTGTTTACTCTCGGGCTCAATAAATTCCATGGTGCCGATAGTGTCGAGTAAGGATTGTGCATACATACTGGCTTCAGTGGCCTGGCCGGACCAGCGCACTTGTCGTAAACCGCCGGACATAGTTGAAATAACCAGCGCACTCGTCACGGCCAGCAAACCAACGGCCATCAAGACTTCCAATAAGGTAAACCCACGTTCGATTTTCATTGCACGTCACCCGGCCTGGTCACGGTGACTTCACCGGTTAACCATTTCACATCGACCTGCCATTTTGCGGTGTCGTGCTGTAACACAATGCGGCCACCAGTGGCGGCACCATCGGGGAAAAACTTGATCGCTGCAACATCATTTTCTGGCTGTTCGCGACGCGCAGTAGTGGCGATAATTTCGAGTGCTTTCGGTAACACACCTGAATGATTTTTTGGGCCAGACCATTCGCGTGTTTTTGCATTAATTTGAAAACTTTGCGCCTCGCCAGTGACCATCGCCTGGCTTTTGGTGAAACGCAGTTCCGCTGCCAATGCTTTTGCCGATGAACGTAATTGTTGACCGGGTAATTGTTTATTCAGCGTGTAAGCGGCGAAGCCCATCAGCAGCCCAATGAGGCTGATTACCACAATGATTTCGAGCAAGCTGAAACCACGTGCAAGGTAAATGGATGAGCGGCCCATTTTCATACATCAAGGTTTAACGACAATATCTTTATCAGTGCCTTCGCCACCGGCTTTTTTATCGGCGCCTAGACTGACTAATTCAAACTCTGCGTCGGTGCCCGGGTTACGATATTCAATCGCCACACCAAATTTATCTTTCAATTCTTTTTCACTGGTATAGGGACCCAGCCAGCCATCGGCATTGCTGGGTTGTTTAACCAGTGAATTCAGACTCTCGGGTAAGCTGCCAACATCGGATTGATAGTCACTGACTTTCTGAGCCAGCAAATTAAGCTGCGTTTGTGTCAATTGATAATTAGCCTTGGCTCTTGAGTTCATGATGCTGTTGACAGCAATGGCCATGATTCCGCCGATCAAGACGATCACGACAGCTAGCTCAATCAAGGTGAAACCGTTTTGTGATAACAAGGGTCGATACTGACGCTTCATTAGACAACTGCTCCTGTTAAATTAAAGATGGGTAACAACACCGCAAGAATGATCAAAAACACCATCAAGGTCATCAACAAAGTCAGCGCTGGTAAAAGCGCCGCCATCAAACGGCTAATGGCGTGATTAGATTCAGTATCAAAAGTATCGGCTACCTTTAGCAGCATAGTATCTAATTCACCCGACTCCTCACCGACCTGAATCATTTGCACGGCTAACCTCGGAAAACTTTTCTGTTTCGCCAAGGCATACGCCA
>JAYSXB010000264.1:0-7923 GCA_043717775.1 Arenimonas sp. | reverse complement strand
CTGGATATCGATGCATTGAAAGCCGTTGCCCATGGCGTGAATTTAATGCGCGCGCCCGAGCGCGCGTTCCTGGTCATTACCCACTACCAACGTCTGCTTGATTACATCAAACCCGATGTGGTGCATGTATTGGCCGACGGAAAAATTGTCGAAAGTGGCGGCCCTGAACTAGCACTCGAACTCGAAGCTCACGGTTACTCGTGGGTGAAGGATCGCGTAGCGCCATGACCGCCCTGCTTGAGTCACTGCAAACGGCGTTCTCTGATCAAGCGCCAATAAAAAATGTAGCGCTTGATCAGGCGATTGCCATCGGTCTGCCGACACAACGTAGCGAGCAATGGAAATACACTTCCTTGCGTGCCTTGTCGGCGCGCCAGTTTGCGGCGCCCTCGTCATCGTTGTTTCTGCTTGATGACGATACAAGCAAAGCTATTGCCGCTATCGGAAGCCCGCGCATTGTTTTCGTGAATGCTGTATTCGATCCGGCTAACTCGGATTTTTCAGGTTTTTCGGACGGCATTTCCATTCAAACAAGCGCCAACACCGACATTGGCTATGAATCGCGTTTCAATGGCGCTCACGAAATTTTTGCAAAACTTAATACCGCAATCGCTCGGCAAGGTTTGCAGATACATGTTTCAAAAGACATTGAGATAGATACTTGCCTGCATATTGTTTTTGTATCGACCAAAACAGAACAAGATCTGGCGATTCACTATCGTCATAAGATCGTACTGGCTGAGAACGCAAAAGTAAGTTTGATCGAGCATCATATTTCACAGTATGCACACCAGAACTTATCGAATAATTTCTGCGAAATTAGTTTGGATAATGGCGCTCAATTAACTCATACCCGCATCCAACAAGACGATGCCGGTGCCAGTCAATTCCTGCGTACGGAAGCATCATTGCAAAGCAATGCGAGCTACCGTCGTCTCGACCTGGAATTAGGTGCGAATCTTTCACGCCACGACCTGCAAGTAAAATTGCTGGGCGATGGCGCAACACTGCACGCCAATGGCAGCTTGATTGCCAGCGGGCGTCGGCATGTTGATACCCGCCTGGATATTCAGCACAGCGCTAAAAACACCGAATGTCATTTAGTTTGGCGTGGTTTGGCGACAGAACGTGGCCGCGCGGTATTTCACGGTGGCATCCTGATTGAAAAAGGTGCCGATGGCACTACCGCACATTTATCCAATAAAAATTTATTGCTGTCGGACAATGCCGAAATCGACACACAGCCGGTATTGGTTATTCATGCCGACGAAGTAGTGGCTAGCCATGGCGCCACCGTTGGCCGGCTCGACGCCGGACATCTATTTTATCTAAGAGCGCGCGGCATTCCCGAAGCGCAGGCTAAAGCGATGTTGACCAACGCATTCTGTAAAGAGACTTTGCAGGTTCTAGCGAATGATGAACTGATCAATCATGTAGCACCCTGTCTGGAAAAAGTATTGCAGGCCATTGAGGTTTCGGCATGAGTGTTGATTGGCTAAAAATTCGCAGTGATTTTCCGGTCCTGAACCGCAACGTCAACGGCAAGCCGCTGGTGTATTTTGATTCGGCCAATACCGCTCAAAAACCGGCATCGGTGATTGATGCTGTCGATGGTTTTTATCGCGAACATAATGCCAATATTTCCCGTGCGGTGCATACGCTCGGCATGGAAGCGACCGAAATTTTTGAAGCGGCGCGCCAGAAAATTGCGCACTTTATTAATGTCCGTGCCGACGAATTGGTGCTGACTTCAGGCACCACACAGTCGATTAATCTGGTCGCTTACAGTTATGCGCTGCCACGATTAAAAACCGGCGATGTAATTTTGCTATCGCGCATGGAGCATCACGCCAATATCGTGCCCTGGCAATTGATTGCCGAACGTACAGGTGCAGAAATTCGCGTCGCTGAAATTAATACTCTTGGTGAAATGGATTTGCCTGCACTCTGGCAAGCCATGACACCTGATGTGAAAATTCTTGGCATCACACACGTATCCAATGTGCTCGGCACGGTAAATCCGGTCGAACTGATTTGTCGCGAAGCCCGCAAGCGTGGAATAGTGACTGTTATTGATGGCTCGCAAGCCGTGCCGCATCGCAAAGTGGATGCTGCTGCCATTGGCTGCGATTTTTATGCTTTTACCGGCCACAAAATCTGTGGCCCGACCGGCACCGGTGGGCTTTGGGCAAAACGCGAACATCTAGAAGCTATGCCGCCATTTTTTGGTGGCGGCGAAATGATCAAGGAAGTTCGTTTTGAAAAAACCATCTTCAATGATCCACCACAAAAGTTTGAAGCCGGCACGCCTAATATTGCCGGCGTTATTGGCCTGGGGGCCGCCGTGGATTATCTTGAAGCCATCGGCATGGACAATATCCATCAGCGTGAACAAGCCTTGCTGGCTTATGCAACAAGTGCATTGAAGCAAATTCCGGGTCTGCGTATTTTCGGTGAAGCTTCCGAAAAGGCGGCGGTCATTTCATTCCAGATAGAAGGTGCGCACGCCCACGATTTGGCAACCCTGCTTGATCTTGAAGGCATTGCAGTGCGTTCGGGCCAACACTGTGCACACCCATTGATGGAGTTCTTCGGCGTTGCTGCCACTTGCCGTGCCTCGTTTGCTTTTTATAATACCGAAGCTGAAATTGATGCTTTTGTCACAGCGATTCATAAAACAAGAAAATTATTATGCTGAGTTTTCGTACTGCACAACGTGACGATATTCCCGCACTGATTGAACTGGTCGAATCGGCTTATCGTGGCGATGCCAGTCGCGTCGGCTGGACCACCGAAGCCGACATACTGGAAGGCCAGCGCATTGATGCAGAAAGTCTGCAAAAAACATTGGCCGCGCCGGACAATCGAATTTTGATTGCTGAAAAAGGCGGCGAAATACTGGCCTGTTGTCATATTGAAAAGCAGACAAATGCAGCCAGCTATTTCGGCATGTTTTCGGTGCGCCCGGGATTGCAAGGCGGCGGCATTGGAAAGCATTTGCTGGAAGAAGCAGAACGCCAAGTGCGCGAAGATTTTGACTGCGTTCGCATGGAAATGACAGTAATCGATATCCGAGAAAGCCTGATTAACTTCTACGAACGTCGCGGCTATTCACGCACCGGGATACACAAGCCATTTCCCTATGGTGACGAACGCTTCGGTATTCCAAAACGGGATGATCTGCGTTTTGAGATTTTGGCCAAGGATCTGTAGGAACGCCTTTAGGCGCGACCGGTCTGCGATAATATTCGTCGCAGATTTTTCGCGCCTAAAGGCGCTCCTACGATGGATAAAATACCTATGAATTGGATTCGCGTTTGCGCCACCATTGACTGCCTGCCCGGCGAATTCAAATTAGTGTTTGATGGCGATACCGCGATTGCGGTCTACAACATTGACGGCCAGTATTACGCAATTGAAGATATCTGTACCCATGACGGTGGTGAACTGGCGGGCGGACCGGTCGATGGCTTCAGCGTGGAATGTATTCGTCATGGTGCAAAATTTGATTTACGTACCGGCGAAGCCTTATGCGCACCGGCTTATACGCCGACGGTGGTGTTTCCGGTCAAGGTTGAAGATGGTGCGGTGTTTACTTGCGATGATAGAAACTAAGCCTGCAATGCAGTTAGAAAATCTCTGATTAACTGTCGTTCCTGCACAGGCGGAAGTGCTTTTCAACAGCGCAGCTGGTCAATCCAGAAGGCCTGAAGTCACTAGGTTTCCGCCTACGCGGAAGCGCTTTTCAACGGCATAGCGGGTCAATGACGGTTTTTTTAATTAATCAGATTTTTTTAGTTTTATTAATAGCGCTTCTCCACCGCCATCCAAAATTAATCGACCGCTAATTTCGTCCGGCAACAACAAGGCCGTGTCGCCTTGCTGCAATCGCATGAGATGTTTTTGATCTTTGAATTGCGCCTGACCGCTCAGCATGTAAATCGCCCAGGTCACGTTTTTTTCGCTGAAAAATACCATCGGGCCCACCAAGGGCCGATGCAATACCTGTACATCAATACGATCGCGTTGCCACATGACGTTGAAGTCTTGCGTCGGGCCGCTGATTAATTCGGCACTCAGTTCACGCTCACCAGCAAAACGATGCCTGTCATGTGGTGGATTCAAAGTCACCAATTCACCATCGCTAAAATTTAATCGCATGCCCTCGCCACTCAATAATATTAACTCGCGATCAATATTCTCGAAAACCGAAAACGCTCCGTCTTTATCGACTTCGGCAATGGATAAACGCCAAGACCACGAATCATCCTGATTTGGATATCGGATAATTTCACGCGTCCAACCCAAACCATTCTTCCAACGCGTGCGCTGGTATTCATTGGCAGGGATAAGCTGGATATGCATGCCACAAGTTTACTGTAATTGCGCTCGTAGGAGCACTCACGAGTGCGATAGCAGATTGCGGCAATGTGTGATTTTCTCGCAGGAGCACTCACGAGTTCGATTACAGATTGCGGCAATGTTTAATTTTCTTGTAGAATTCTCCATCCACAAAACCAACATTGTCGCAAACCTTTCGCGCTCGTGAGCGCTCCTACGGTAGGGAAAATTGTCGCGAGCCATTCGCGCTCGTGAGCGCTCCTACGGTAGGGAAAATTGTCGCAGGCCATTCGCGCTCGTGAGCGCTCCTACGGTCAGAAAAATTGTCGCAGGCCATTCGCGCTCGTGAGCGTTCCTACACGAGTTGTTACACCAATGCAGAATATGGGTTTTTCGGGTCTAGCCAAACGGCGTCCCAATACGGGTACATACCAATATGATCCACCAATCCCGCTCTTATTGGATTTGCCACAAGGTATCTTCCTGCGTCGCGAAGGGCTTCATCGGTTCGCAAGGCATGATCGTGATAACCCTTGCCCCATAAATTTCCATTTATTTTGTAACGCTCATGTACGTTTTTGGATGTTGCCATTTTAAATCGACCCATTAATTTATGTAGCTCGTCATTTTGCCCAAGCACGATCAAACCGTGCCAATGGTCGGGCATCAAGACCCAGGCAAGTACCTGGCTATCGCGCCAGAGCCATTTCATGGTGTGTGCCGATGCTACCGCTCTGGCGGCATTAAAATCACGAAATACTGGTCGTCTAAATAGTGTTGTTGTCGTTAACAGATAAGCTTGGCCGGGGATTGAAATGCGGCCTTTTCTTAGAGCTTTGTGACCTGGAGGTTTTGTATTGGCTTGTTGTTTAGTGGCTTCGATGATCGCGCTCGTGAGCGCTCCTACGGGTTCATTTATTGTCGCGCTCATAATTGCTCTCTTAATTGAAAAAATTTATTGTTAGCAAACAAGCTTGAGTCGGGATTGAAAAGTGGCTTTTTTAAAGTCTCGTAATCTGGAAGTTTTGTATTGGCTTGGTGTTTCGTCGCTTCGATTTTCGCGCTCGTGAGCGCTCCTACGCTTTGCGTCGATTCAAACAAAATAAGCCGCGCTTATAAGGCGCGGCTTATTTCGTCAACATCGCTCAACGTGCTTTTGCTTTCGTAGCAGCAGGTTTTGCGGCAGCTACTTTTCCTGGCGCTGCTTTTGCGGGTGCGGGTGCAACGCCGCCGAGCATGATGCGATCACGATTTTTTTCGATGGTGGCCAAGCCAATGCCTTTCACGCCCACCATTTGGTCAGCACTGCGGAAGGCGCCGTTTTGTTTGCGAAATGCCACAATCGCTTCGGCTTTAGTGGGGCCTACACCGATCAGTACGCGATCAAGCGAGGCGGCGTCGGCGGTATTGATATTTACTTTTTCGGCGGCAAAGGCCGAGGTGGCCAGCAGTGCCGATAATGCGAGTGCTTTTACGATAACGAATAAATTTTTCATACAAATCTCCTGAGTGGGTTAGTCCGTTGCGGTCATGCCGTTTCGGTGGAGATAGTTTGCTGATTTGCCTTTGCCGCTAATATCGAGCGAACACCCGGCTTTTTGTCAGGGCATTCGCTATGTGAAGGTCAGATTTTTCCTACCCCCTCAGCTGCGATGCAGGTGTTATCGGGCCTAATCGGGTCTAGAATTGAGTTCTACGAATAGGAAGCAGCCTGATGGATACCGTAAAAACCGATCGTTTAGTGAGTGACGCCTGGGACGGCGATATCGTCCCGCAATTAATCGAATACATTCGCATTCCCAATAAGTCACCCATGTTTGATGCCGACTGGCAGAAACACGGCTATATGGATGCGGCCGTGGATTTAATGGCCAACTGGGCCAAACAGCAAGATATTATTGGTATGAGCGTAGAAGTGGTTAGACTCGAAGGCCGCACACCGCTTATTTTTATTGAAGTGCCCGGCACTGGCGATGATTGCGTACTACTTTACGGCCACTTGGACAAACAGCCTGAAATGACCGGTTGGGCCGATGACCTCGGGCCCTGGAAGCCGGTATTAAAACAAGACAAGTTATATGGTCGCGGTGGTGCCGATGATGGTTACGCCATTTTTGGTTCGCTCACCGCCATTCGCGCACTGCAAGCACAAGGCAAACCGCATAGTCGTTGCGTGGTAATGATTGAAGCCTGCGAAGAATCGGGCAGTTATGATCTGCCGTACTATGTTGATCATCTTGCCGAACGCATTGGCAAACCGTCACTGGTCGTCTGCCTAGATTCGGGCTGCGGCAATTACGATCAACTCTGGTGTACGACTTCACTGCGCGGCTTGGCCGGCGGCAATCTTAAAGTTAGCGTGTTGGAAGAAGGCGTACATTCGGGCGATGCTTCGGGCGTTGTGCCTTCAAGCTTCCGTATTCTTCGACATTTACTGTCGCGATTGGAAGATGAAATTACCGGAAAAATTTTGATTGAAGATTTATTTGTTGAAATTCCCGATCAACGATTACAGCAAGCAATTTCTTGTGCGAAAGTTTTGGATACGGCCGTGTACGACAAATTTCCGTTTATCGCAGGCATGACGCCGATGAATTCGGATTTGACCGAATTGGTGCTCAATCGTACATGGCGCCCTGCACTTTCGATCACCGGCGTTGACGGCATGCCGAGCCTAGCCAATGCCGGTAATGTTCTACGGCCACATACGGCGGTGAAATTATCGCTGCGTCTGCCGCCAACCCTGAACCCGAAAAAAGCCAGCGAAGTATTGCAACGCGTGCTCACTGAAAATCCGCCGTATGGCGCGAAGGTCAGTTTTGAAGTCGAAAAAGCCTCGACTGGCTGGAATGCACCTTTACTTGCACCTTGGCTAGAAAATAGTATCGATCAAGCCAGCCAGGCGTTTTACGGCGCACCGGCAATGTATATGGGCGAAGGCGGCACGATTCCCTTTATGGGCATGCTCGGCGAAAAATTCCCCGGCGCTCAATTCATGATTACCGGGGTCCTAGGCCCGCATTCCAATGCTCACGGCCCGAACGAATTTCTGCATATTCCTACCGGCAAGCGAGTAACCTCAGTCGTGGCAAAAGTTATTTCGGATCATTATGAAGCGAGTGAAAAAGGTTTGACGCGCGGTGTAGGTGTCCATGAAGGCAACGCGCATTTTGGTGAGCATGGTTGCTGTTGATTATTTAAAAATTCGTAGGGTGGGCACCGCCCACCATTGTTCCAGCATTCAAGAACGGTGGGCGGAGCCCATCCTACAAATTTCACAATTGGCTAAATCAGGGAGAGGTTTATGTTGGCGATAATCTGGACGGTAATCATTGGTTTTGTAGCAGGCTTGTTAGCACGTGCGTTAAAACCGGGCGACGACAAATTGGGGTTTTTCTGGACGATAGTGTTAGGCGTCGGCGGATCGTTTCTCGCCAAATTTATCGGCGAAGCGCTCGGCTGGTATAAAGAAGGCGAAGCGGTCGGCTTTATTGCCTCGGTCGTCGGCGCGATTATTCTGCTTTTCATTTACGGCATGATTAAATCATCGAAGAAATAATGTTCCGTAGGAGCGCTCACGAG
>JAYSXB010000263.1:0-3095 GCA_043717775.1 Arenimonas sp. | reverse complement strand
ACCGATCTGGCGTGGTTCGTCGCGCCTAAAGGACGCTCCTACGAAGGCTTCAAGCGTCGCGCCTAAAGGACGCTCCTACGAAGGCTTCAAGCGTCGCGCCTAAAGGACGCTCCTACGCAGGCTTCAAAGCGTCGCGCCTAAAGGACGCTCCTACGCAGGCTTCAAAGCGTTTTGGCCTAAAGCACTTCACACAAAATAAGCTGCATGTGAGTAATCATTGCCCAAAACCCCTTTCTGGCTTAAAATCTGCATCCCAAACGGGCGGTTAGCTCAGCGGTAGAGCACTACCTTGACATGGTAGGGGTCACAGGTTCGAACCCTGTACCGCCCACCACTCTCACGAGTGGAATGATCAACTCAACAATCCAAAGGATCAGGTGGCCTGCAATTCTGGGCCGAGCGTGCGACATGAGTACTACCAACTGCCACTGCTGAATTCCTCAGGTTGCCCAATTAGCAAAGGACGCCTGACGCGTCCTTTTTTGTTTTCCACGTTTTATTTTGCAGCGATTTCGCGAGCAGAGCTCGCTCCTACACAGAAGAAAGCCCCATGATCAATATCACTCTTCCCGATGGCAGTGTTCGACCTTTTGAGTCGGCGCCTACCGTATTCGACGTGGCAGCCAGCATTGGCGCCGGTCTTGCAAAAGCGGCGCTCGCAGGCAAAGTTGATGGTGCCTTGGTCGATACCAGTTTCCGTATCGAAAAAGATTCCTCACTGGAAATCGTCACTGAAAAACATGCCAATGCGCTGGATGTGCTTCGCCATTCCACGGCGCATTTATTGGCGCAGGCGGTACAGCGGTTGTATCCCGGCGCGCAGGTAACGATTGGTCCAGTGATTGAAAACGGATTCTTCTACGACTTTGCCTACGAGCGTGCATTCAACTCTGACGATTTGCCGAAGATTGAAGCTGAAATGCTGAAAATTGTGAAAGAGGCCAGCCCGGTTTCGCGCTCGGTGAAATCGCGCGATGAAGCGGTTGCCTTTTTCAAGAATATGGGTGAGCACTATAAAGCTGAAATTATTGAATCGATTCCGGCGACGGAAGATTTATCTTTATATTCGCAAGGTGAGTTCACCGACCTATGCCGCGGCCCGCATGTGCCAAGCACCGATAAACTGCGCGCCTTCAAATTAATGAAAGTGGCGGGTGCCTATTGGCGTGGCGATTCCAATAATCAAATGCTGACGCGTATCTACGGTACGTCTTGGTTGAACGATAAAGATTTGAAAGCGCATCTCACACAATTGGAAGAAGCCGAAAAACGCGATCATCGCAAGATTGGCAAGACTTTGAATTTGTTCCACCAGCAAGAAGAAGCCCCCGGCATGGTGTTCTGGCATCCGAAAGGTTGGGCGCTGTGGCAAGTGGTCGAACAATATATGCGCCGCGTTTATCGTGACTGCGGTTATCAGGAAGTACGTTGCCCACAAATTTTGGATGTTAGCCTGTGGAAAAAATCCGGTCATTGGGATAACTACAAAGACAATATGTTTTTCACTGAATCGGAAAAACGTACTTATGCCGTGAAGCCAATGAACTGCCCGGGCCATATTCAAATTTTTAATCACGGCTTGCACAGCTATCGCGATTTGCCGATTCGTTACGGCGAGTTCGGTAGCTGTCATCGCAATGAGCCATCCGGCGCGCTGCACGGCATCATGCGCGTGCGCTCATTCACACAAGACGACGGCCATATTTTTTGTACGCCGAATCAAATCGAATCCGAAGTAACCGCCTTTCATCAGCAAGCCATGAAGGTGTATTCCGATTTTGGCTTCAGCGAAATTTCCTTGAAGATCGCCCTGCGGCCTGAAAAACGCTTGGGCGATGACATCACTTGGGATAAAGCCGAGAATGCACTGCGTGCTGCCTTGTCTGCCTGTGGCGTGCAATGGGAAGAATTGCCCGGCGAAGGTGCCTTCTACGGCCCGAAAATCGAATACCACATGCGCGATTCCATTGGCCGCGGCTGGCAGGTCGGCACCATGCAAGTCGATTTCATGATGCCGGAGCGTTTGGACGCCGAATATATTGACGAGCACTCCACTCGCCAATATCCGGTCATGCTGCACCGGGCCATTGTGGGTTCGATGGAGCGCTTCATCGGTATTTTGATTGAAAGCCACGCCGGTGCACTGCCCACCTGGCTCGCCCCCGTGCAAGTGGTCGCGATGAACATCACCGATGCGCAAGCCGATTATGTCGATGAAATTCGTAAAACCCTGGCAAACCAAGGCTTCCGGGTCGCGGCCGATTTGCGCAACGAAAAAATCGGCTATAAGATTCGCGAGCACGCCATGCAGAAAGTGCCTTACCAGCTGGTGGTCGGTGACCGCGAGCGTGAGCAGGGCTTGGTAGCCGTGCGGACCCGCAGCGGCGAAGATTTGGGCGCGATGACTTTAGATGCTTTTATCGAAAAACTGCGCAACGAAATGCCCTTGGTAGGGTAAACTACCGGTTCTAACACCCGATTAACGCTTGAGGACACACGCATCAATACGCCAGCAACAGAAAAAGGTAACCGCAAAAACCAGGATATCCGCGTACCCAAAGTACGTGTGATCGGTGCGGATGGGGAAATGGTCGGTGTACTCTCACGAGACGAAGCACTGAGCCTGGCCGAAGAGTCCGGAATGGACCTCGTGGAAATTCAGCCGCAGGCTGATCCACCGGTATGTCGCATCATGGACTACGGCAAGTTCAAATTTGAACTCCAGAAGAAAGCCGCCGCTGCAAAGAAAAAGCAGAAGGTCGTCGAAATCAAGGAACTCAAATTCCGCCCCACCACCGATGTTGGCGATTACGATATCAAGATGCGTAACTTGCGCCGCTTTTTAGAAGAAGGCGACAAGGTCAAGGTTAATATTCGTTTCAAAGGCCGCGAAATGAGCCATCAGGAGCTTGGTCTCGCCATGGCGAAGAAGATCGAAGCTGATCTGGCCGATGAAGTTGTTATCGAACAACGTGCCCGACTCGAAGGCCGCCAAATGATCATGATGGTTGCGCCGAAGAAGAAATAATTGACTGTGGGGCAAGTTGCAGTCTGCAAGTAGGAGCGTCCTTTAGGCGCGATAGATCTGGCGAGAT
>JAYSXB010000262.1:0-7933 GCA_043717775.1 Arenimonas sp. | reverse complement strand
TTTTTGGAATCGCTATTACTTTTATTCAAGCGCATACGAATGACGATGTCATTGCCGGCACCTAAAGTACGCACTTCAGAACCAGGAAAGCCATTGGCCTCCAGACGCTGACGCATTTCTTCCACATTCACCGGTTTCTCAAACTTGATTTCAGTTTTTGTGCCACCGGTAAAATCGAGTGCGTAGTTAAATCCGTTGGTTGCCATCGAGATCAAAGCAAACAGCATTAGTAAGCCCGCAATGGTGAGTGACACCATGCGCAAACGCATGAAATTGATATTGCTATTAGAAGGAAAAAGTTCCACATCGCCTCCGGTGCGATTAAATCGACAGGCCAGTCATCTTGCGACGACCACCATAAATCAAGGTAGCGATACCACGCGACACCGCAACAGCGGTGTACATCGAGGTCACGATACCAATGATGAGTGTGATACCGAAACCGCTGATCGGGCCTGAACCAAATACCGCCATCGCAATACCCGCCAACAATGCCGTGATGTTGGCATCGGCAATGGTGCCGGTCGCTTTGTCATAGCCTGCCGCAATACTGGCAAGTGGCGTATTGCCGAGACGTAGTTCTTCTCGTATTCGTTCGTTGATAAGCACGTTGGCATCCACCGACATACCCACCGTGAGCGCAATACCGGCAAAGCCCGGCAAGGTCATGGTCGCTTCAAACACTGACAAAATCGCGACCACCATCAACAAGTTCAATAACAATGCCAAGTTGGTAATAACACCAAACATTTTGTAATAGATAATGAAAAATACTAGAACAAATACAAACGAAAACACCACGGCCTGCACGCCGCGTTTAACGTTTTCAGCACCCAGGCTTGGGCCGATAATTTGTTCGGCCACAATATCCACTGGCGCGGCGAGCGAACCGGATTTTAATTGTTCGGATAATTTTTTCGCTTCGACCGGATCAAGCCCTGTTGTGATAAACGCATTGCTAAAAGTACCGTTTATGGTAGCGGTATTGATGACGAACTCTTCTGTCACCGAGCCGCGCTCCGGCTTGCCATCGATAATACGAGTGATCGGTTTGCGCTCGATATACACCACCGCCATCGGCTTGCCGACGTTACGCTGGGTGTGGGCAAACATGCGCTTGCCACCGGCTGCATTAAGTTTAATTTCAACCGCTGGCGTTCCCGATTTCGGGTCAACCGTCGGTGCAGCATTGACTAACTGGTCACCGGAAACAATCACGCGCTTGGAAAGTAGAACCGGAATATCCGGGTCCGAAGGGTTTTGTTTACGCATCAAATAAACCCGCGAACCCAAGGGTGGAACGCCACCGTTCATTGCGCCAAAGGCATCGCCTTCCACCACGGCGCGGTATTCCAATGTCGCCGTTGCACCTAATAATTCTTTTGCCCGCACGGTGTCTTGAATACCGGGCAACTGTACGATAATGCGGTCATTGCCTTGGCGCTGAATAATGGGTTCGCCCAAACTCGCCATGCGGTTTCTGATGGTAATAATATTTTTATCAATCGCATCGGTCGCAATAGTATTCAACTCGGCCGGTGTGACGGTAGCATTGAGGCTGACAGCATCGGTACCGTTGCTAATTGCTAATGTCCTAAAACTCGCTTGAAGCAAGCTCAGGGCTTTCTTTTTAGTCGCTTCGTCATTGAAAATAACTCTAATATCGTTTGCTGTATTTGAAACATCCAGATACGCGATTTTATTGTCTTTCAAGACCGTGCCGATTTCTTCAGCATAAATCGCAATGCGTTTTTCTTTGGCAGCCGCTTGATCGACTTGCAACAGGAAATCCACACCGCCACGTAAATCCAGACCCAATGTCATTGGCTTGGCGTGAATCTTGGCTAACCACGCGGGCGCTGTCGAAGACAAATTCATTGCCGAGTTATAGTCGGAGCCTAATTCAGGCCGCAGAATGTCGGCAGCCTTGAGTTGGGTGTCGTTGTCAGCCAAGCGCACCATGACATTTTCGCCTTCAAGCGCAACGCTTTTATAGACGACTTTCTGGGCTTGCAAAAGCCCTTGCACACGAGTCACCAGTGCAGCATCCACAGGCACCTTGCCTGCTGCAGCCACTTGCACGGAAGGGTCTTGTGGAAAAATATTCGGCAGAGCATACAAAGTGCTGAGCAACACCACAATAGCAATTAGTGTGTATTTCCAACGGGAAAATTCAAGCATGGAACACCATAAAGGCCATCAGGCCAAAAAAGTAGAGGTCGAATAGAACTTAATTAAGCGGACTTCAGCGTGCCTTTCGGCAAGACAGCGCTAATCGCATTTTTTTGCAATTTGATTTTGGTGTTATCGGCAATTTCAACAGTAATAAAATTATCGCCGATATCGTCCACGCGACCGGCAATGCCGCCGCTGGTTATTACTTCATCGCCTTTGCTCAACTTGGTAATGAGTTCTTTGTGTTCTTTTTGACGCTTCATTTGCGGACGGATCATCAGGAACCACATCACCACAAACATCACGGCAATCATGATCAGGGGACCAAAACCACCACCGGCAGGTGCGGCAGCGGACTGTGCTGCGGCAGGGGAAACAAAGAAATCGAGCAAGGACATAGTTTTTCTCGTAAATGATTCGTGGCAACAAAGCGTGCAATTATGCCAGAGCGCCCGGCTAAGCGCATGGATAACGCATGACTTTAGGGGATTTGGGCACCGATTTAGCGCTTTTCAAGCCGTCGGAGTGCATAAAATTCATCCCGGAACTCCTCAAAACGGCCCAATTCTATTGCTGCGCGAATTTCCCGCATCAATTGCTGGTAGTAATGCAAATTGTGGATAGTGGCCAGCATCGAGGCCAGAATTTCATTGCAGCGGTCTAAATGCCGCAAATACGCCCGGGTATAACCGGTACGGCAGGTGTAGCAGGCGCAACCAGGTTCAATGGGCTGTACGTCTTTTTCATACTGGGCATTGCGAATTCGGACCTGACCAAAATGTGTGAAGTAATGACCATTGCGTGCGTTGCGGGTCGGCATAACGCAATCGAACATATCGATACCGCGGGCGACGGCCTCGACAATATCTTCGGGCTTACCAACGCCCATCAAATAGCGCGGTTTGTCTTCCGGCAATTGTGGGCAAATGGCTTCGAGCGTGCGTTCGCGCTCTTCCGGTGGCTCGCCAACGGCCAAACCGCCAACCGCGTAACCGTCGAAATCCAGTTGTTTCAAGCCCTCGGCAGACTGCGTTCGCAAATCGGCATAGACACCGCCCTGCACAATGCCGAATAAGGCCGCATCGTTGCCTTCATGCGCTTTTTTGGAACGCTCGGCCCAGCGCAAACTCAATTCCATAGATTTTTTGGCAACAATTTCAGTCGCGGGATACGGCGTGCATTCATCGAAAATCATCACGATGTCCGAGTTCAACACTTTCTGGATATGCATGCTTTCTTCCGGGCCCAGAAATACTTTGGCACCGTCGGTGGGCGAGGCAAAGGTCACACCCTGCTCGGTAATTTTGCGGCGCTTGGCTAGTGAAAAAACCTGAAAACCACCCGAGTCGGTAAGAATCGGTTTATCCCATTTACAAAATTCGTGCAGACCTTCGTGCGCGGCAATCACTTCCAAGCCTGGTCGCAAATACAAATGGAAAGTATTACCCAGAATAATTTCGGCGCCGATTTCTTTTAGTGATTCCGGCAGCATGGCTTTCACCGTGCCATAGGTGCCGACCGGCATGAATGCGGGAGTTTCCACGGTGCCGCGCGGAAAATGCAGACGACCGCGTCGCGCTTTTCCACTGCTGGCAAACTTTTCAAAACGCATGCGGCTCATCGTTCAATCTCGTTATTATTTTTTATGTTTTGTGGATATAACAACATGGCATCGCCATAGGAAAAGAATCGATAGCGCTGCTCAATCGCGTGTAGATAAGCCGCCAAGATACGTTCGCGACCGCTAAAGGCCGACACCAGCATCATTAAAGTGCTTTCCGGCAAATGAAAATTGGTGATCATGGCATCGACCGATTTAACTTTAACGCCGGGAAAAATAAATATCTGGGTGTCATCGGCATAAGGCTTTACTTCGCCGTCGCGATACGCAGTTTCCAATGCGCGTACCACCGTGGTGCCAACGGCAATCACTCGACCGCCGCGCGCTTTTGTTTTTGCAATCTGTCCGCACAATTCAGCACCCACGTTCAACCATTCGCGATGCATAGTGTGCTCTGCAATGGTCTCAGCACGCATCGGCTGAAAAGTGCCGGCCCCAACATGCAACGTAATATGACCAAACTCCACGCCTATCGCTTTCAAGCTTGCCAACAAGTCTTCATCAAAATGCAGACCCGCTGTTGGCGCAGCAACGGCACCGGGCTGTTTGGCAAATACCGTTTGATAACGCACATCGTCGGTGATGTCGGCATCGCGTTGAATATACGGCGGCAAGGGCATACGCCCGGCACGCAGCAATACTTTTTCAAGCGGTTCGGTGGTTTCAAAACGCAGACGATAAAATTCGCCCTCGCGTCCCAGCACGGTGATTTCGGTGCCTTCATCCAAGGTAATTTTTGAATCGGGTTTTGGTGATTTGCTGGCCCCCACTTGTGCCCGCACTTCATGCGCACTGGTGATTCGCTCAAGCAATATTTCGACACGACCACCGGATTCTTTTTGACCGTACAAACGCGCCGGAATGACTCGCGTATCGTTGAATATGAGTAGATCGCCCGCCTTTAGAAACTCGGGTAAATCGCGCACTGTTTTATCGATGAAACCGGCCTGATCATTGGGCACCACTAATAGTCGGCTAGCCGAGCGCTCCGCCAGTGGCGCCTGCGCAATAAGCTCAGGGGGCAGATCAAAATGGAAATCCGATTTTTTCATCTGGGGTTTATTGGGACCTCGCTGGGGACGCGTATTGTAGCGGCATCCGGTAGGAGCGCCTTTAGGCGCGATAGATCTGGCGGGATTTGTCGCGCCTAAAGGCGCTCCTACGCCCGGAATATCGGACAGCCTTTAGGGCCCAAGGGCTATCCTACGGGGCTTTCAGGGGGTTATATCGGCCATTTCGGCATGCTAAAATGGCGGCTTAATCATTGATTTGCTTGAAAACATGTGCGCGGGAAGCCCTGCGCACTTTTCGTTTCCCGGCAAATCCTTTCGTAGCAGCAGGAGTAGCCCATGACCATTCTCGATATTCTCAAACCATTGCGTGACCGCGCCGGCACAGTTCGCACGGTCGGTCTGGATGATGCCACCCTGCTTCGTCTGAGCTCGCAGTTTCCGGAAATGCTTGAAGCCGCGAAAGCCGCCGCCGAGTTATTGTCAGAACTGCAGAGCGAATTTGCCGAACTTATCGATGCCGACGAACAAACGCAGATTGATGCAACTCAATCGGGCTTCGTTAATTTTTATCCCGACGACGCCATCAACCCCTATGTGGCACTAGCCGCGCGTGGCCCTTGGGTGATCACGACAAAAGGCCGCGTACTGCACGATTCCGGCGGCTACGGCATGCTGGGTTTCGGCCACACGCCTGCCAATGTGATTGACACCATGAGCAAGCCGCAAGTGATGGCGAATATTATGTCGCCGAGCTTGTCGCAATTGCGAATCGTGCGTGCGCTGCGCAAAGAAATTGGCCATACCCGTGGCGCCTGCCCATTTGCGAAGTTTTTAGCGCTGAACTCAGGCTCCGAATCGGTATCGCTCGCTGGCCGCATTGCGGACGTCAACACCAAACTGCATACCGATATTGGCGGCCGCCATGCCGGCAAGCGAGTAAAACGTATTGCCATGAAAGGGGCGTTTCATGGCCGTACCGAATTGCCGATGCTGTACTCGGATTCTTCACGCAAAGCTTATGCAGAAAATTTAGCGAGCTGGAAGCATCATGAAAGTCAGCTGCTCACCATTGAGCCTTATTCCATTGAGGCTTTAAAACAAACTTTCGCCGATGCCGATGCGAATAACTGGTATATCGAAGCGATGTTTTTAGAACCTGTGATGGGTGAAGGTGACCCAGGCCGTGCGGTGCCGCCAGCATTTTATGCAGCAGCCCGCGAGTTGACCAAAGCGCACGGTACTTTATTGCTGATTGATTCGATTCAAGCCGGACTGCGCGCGCATGGCGTGTTATCGATTGTGGATTATCCCGGCTTTGAAAATCTGGAAGCCCCCGATATGGAAACCTATTCCAAAGCTTTGAACGGCGGTCAATATCCGCTTTCAATCTTGGCCGTGAACGAGCGTGCGGCTGGTTTATATCGTAAAGGCATTTACGGCAACACCATGACCACCAACCCGCGTGCGATGGATATTGCCTCGACCGTATTAAGCTCACTCACCCCAGAAATACGCGCCAATATTTGCAACAAAGGTGTTGAAGTGCTGGAGAAACTCAACAAACTCAAAGACGAGCTCGGTGGTTTAATCACGAAAGTACAGGGCACTGGCTTGTTGTTTAGTTGTGAACTGGAGCCAAGCTACAAATGCTACGGCATCAACTCGACCGAAGAATTTATGCGTGAACGCGGTATTGGCGTGATTCATGGCGGCGTAAACTCGCTGCGCTTCACCCCGCATTTTGGCATTACCTCCGGCGAAATTGATTTGATGATCGAGCATGTGCGCTTTGCATTGTTGAATGGGCCGCGCAAGGTGTTGGATAAAGCAGAAGCGGCGTAATTAATGTTCGTGGGAGCGGCGTAAGCCGCGAATTTCTACAGGCATTCGCGGCTTACGCCGCTCCCACGAAAACAAAAAAGCCGGATTGCTCCGGCTTTTTTATTAGCTGTAAAAATAAGATCAGGCAAACGGATCTTGCAGAATAATATTTGCATCGCGGTCCGGGCCGGTCGATACCATCGCCAGCGGGCAGCCGACCAGTTCTTCCAGTGAACGTAAATAGGCGCGTGCGGCCGGCGGCAGTTTTGCAAATTCGGTAATTCCGGCGGTCGATTCAGTCCAACCCGGAAATTCCAAATACACCGGTTCGCAAGATTCCCAGCCATCGGCATCGAGTGGTGCATATTCGGTTTCTTTGCCGCGATATTTATAGGCGATACACATTTTCAACGACGGCATACCATCAAGAATATCGAGTTTGGTGATGCATAAACCTGAAATACCATTGATAGCAACCGCGCGTTTAAGCGCAACAATATCAATCCAGCCGCAGCGACGCGGACGACCCGTGGTTGCACCAAATTCTTGGCCCCGCTTGCGAATGTCTTCGCCGGTTTCGTCATGCAATTCGGTCGGGAACGGGCCGCCGCCAACTCGCGTTGCGTAGGCCTTGGCGATACCTAAAACATAGTCAATCGCATTAGCGCCGACGCCAGTACCGGCATAAGCGCCGCCGACCGTAGTGTTGGAAGAAGTAACGTACGGATAAGTGCCGTGATCAATATCGAGCAAGGAACCTTGCGCGCCTTCAAATAAAACCCGCTTACCGTCTTTGCGCAATTGGTGCAGCATGCCGGCGACATCGCTCACCATCGGTTTTACATAGGTGCCAAATTCGAGTGCTTCATCGAGCGTTTGCTGGAAATCGACCGCTTCAACACCCAGATATTTGGTCAAAACAAAATTGTGATAATCGAGCACCGTGCGTAGTTTTTCTGCCAGTTCGGTGGGGTAATTCAAATCCGAAATGCGAACACCGCGACGTGCCACTTTATCTTCATACGCCGGGCCAATACCGCGACCTGTGGTGCCGATGGCTTTGCCGCCTGCAGCTTTTTCGCGAGCTTGGTCGAGCGCAATGTGGTACGGCATGATTAGCGGCGTGGCCGGGCTGATTTTCAAACGCGAGCGCACATCAATACCGGTCGCTTCGAGTTCGGCAATTTCTTTTTTCAAGGCGGCTGGCGATAACACCACGCCATTGCCGATCAGGCAGAGTGTGTCGGCACGCAAAATACCGGAAGGGATGAGATGCAGCACGGTTTTCTTGCCGCCAATCACC
>JAYSXB010000261.1:0-20479 GCA_043717775.1 Arenimonas sp. | reverse complement strand
TCTAGGCCCGACTTGGTGTGCGGTCGGGCCTAGAAGGCCCTCCTACGGGTTAGATTTCTCTTGCTAGCTTTTCTGCGAGGCCGACATAACTGGCGGGTGTCATGGCCATCAATCTTGCTTTGGCGTCGCTTGGTAATTCCAGCGAATGAATGAATGCACGCATGGCGGTTTCATCAATACCATGTCCGCGGGTCAATGCTTTTAATTGTTCATACGGGTTGGGCAGACCGTAACGGCGCATTACCGTTTGGACGGGTTCGGCCAATACTTCCCAGGCGGCATCGAGATCGGCGGCGAGTTTTTCAGGGTTGGTCGATAATTTATTCAAGCCGCGTTGCAATGAATCAATGGCAATCAAACTGTGGCCGAAAGCGGTGCCCAATGCACGTAACACGGTGGAATCGGTTAAATCACGTTGCCAACGGCTAATCGGAAGTTTTTCCGAAAAATGCGCAAGCAGGCCGTTCGCCAAACCAAAATTACCTTCGGCATTTTCAAAATCAATCGGGTTTACTTTATGCGGCATGGTCGATGAACCGACTTCACCGGCCTTCACCGCTTGCTTGAAATAACCGAGCGAAATATAGCCCCAGACGTCACGACATAAATCGATGCCAATCGTGTTGATACGGCGCTGCACATCGGCCATTTCGGCAATGCAATCATGCGGTTCAATCTGGGTGGTGTAGGGGTTGAAAACCAGACCCAGCGATTCGACAAATTTTTTGGCAAAGCCGGGCCAATCAACATTCGGGTAAGCCACGATATGGGCATTGTAATTACCGACCGCACCATTGATTTTTCCAAGCAATTGGACTTGATTTAATTGCTTGAGCTGACGCTCAAGTCGCGCCAATACATTGGCGATTTCCTTACCAACCGTGCTCGGCGACGCCGTCTGCCCGTGTGTTCGCGACAGAATTGACAGCCCTGCATAGTCATGCGCCATAGCGCGTAGTTTTGTACCCAGTTGTTGCAAGCTGGGCAGCATGACGCTTGTGCGTGCTTCGCTCAACATTAGTGAATAGCTCAGGTTATTAATGTCTTCTGAGGTGCAGGCGAAATGGACAAATTCCAGTGCCGGGTCGAGTTCGGCATCATCCTTGAGTTTTTCTTTAATGCAATATTCCACGGCTTTTACGTCGTGATTGGTCGTGCGCTCAATTTCTTTAACGCGGGCGGCATCATCAACTGAAAAATTAGCCGCGAAGTCACGTAATTTTTTAATTGCATCGCTTGAAAAAGGTTTTAACTCTTCAATGCCTGACTCGTTTGAAAGTGCAATCAACCATTCGATTTCTACTTTTATCCGGGCTTTGATCAGGCCAAATTCTGAAAAGATGGGCCGTAACACGTCGCATTTGCCGGCATAGCGACCATCGAGTGGGGAAAGGGCGAGTAAAGTATATTCAGACATGATGGGCTTGTATGGCAGCTTGCGAAGGCTGCAATTGTAACGCCGAACGGGGTTATGATCGAAACATTGATGATGACGAGGGCTTTTTATGACCCCAAAAATGCGTATCGAGCACGATAGCTTTGGACAATTGCAGGTTCCAGCCGACGCCTTGTACGGCGCGCAGACCCAGCGGGCAGTGGAGAATTTCAATATTTCCACTTACGGCATGCCTTATGAGTTCATCACGGCGCTGGTATTGATCAAAGCGGCGGTGGCGACCGCAAATGGCGAGCTGGGGCATTTGAGTAAAACCCAGGCGGCGGCCATTGTGAAAGCGGCAGAGCAGATTGCGAACGGGCAATGGCGCGAGCATTTTCCGGTCGAAGTATTTCAAACCGGTTCCGGCACCTCCAGCAATATGAATGCCAATGAAGTCATTGCCGCACTGGCGTCGAAATCATTTAAATCCTCAAAACTTAAAATCCATCCGAATGATCATGTCAATGCAGGGCAGAGTTCAAACGATGTTATTCCCAGTGCCATTCAAATCTCGGCTAGTTTGGTTCTGCACAAAAATTTGTTGCCTTCATTGAAGCATTTGCAAAAATTAATCGATAAACGTGCACGCGAACTGAGTAGTGTAATCAAAACCGGCCGTACGCATTTAATGGATGCGATGCCATTGAGTTTTGCGCAGGAATTATCGGGCTGGTCGGCGCAGATTGTTTCTTGCATTGAGCGCTTTGAAGACACCAGTAAGCGTTTGCAGAATTTACCGCTCGGCGGCACCGCGATTGGCACCGGCATTAACGCCGATAAAAAAATGCCGCGTATTGCTTGCCAATATTTGAAAAAACAAAGCGGCATAAAATTTGTTGAAGCAAAAAATAAGTTTGAAAGTATTGCAGCGCAAGACCATGTGCTTGAGTTGTCAGGTCAATGCAATGTTTTGGCGGCTTGCCTGATGAAAATCAGCAATGATTTGCGCTGGATGAATTCCGGACCACTGGCAGGCCTTGGCGAGATTGAATTGAAAGCCTTGCAACCGGGTTCTTCGATCATGCCGGGTAAAGTGAATCCGGTAATTCCCGAGGCCGTCGCCATGGTCTGCGCCCAGGTAATGGGCAATCACACAGCCATTACTATTGCCGGACAAAGCGGAAATTTTCAATTGAATGTAATGCTACCCATCATTGCCCATAATATTCTGGAAAGCCTGCGCTTGTTATCTGCGGCTTTGGTTTCGCTGGCCGATAAAGCCATCGCAGGTTTTAAAGTACGTGAGGACCGTATTGCCCAGGCGCTTGGACGTAACCCGATTCTTGTTACTGCCTTGAACCCGATTATCGGCTATGAAAAAGCCGCTGCCATTGCCAAGCGTGCTTACAAGGAAAAGCGACCCGTACTGGACGTGGCCATCGAAATGACGGACCTGGGTGCCGAGCAATTACGAAAATTACTGGATCCGAAATTTCTTATTTAACCCAACAGCTTTCGCCCAATAAAAAAGCCAGTTCGTGAACGCGCCGGCTTTTTGTTTTATCGGTAACAACTATTTCCGCTCGATAAGCTTGCCGTGGCAATCATCGATGTCGTCTTTAGTCATGGTGGCATAGGGTTTGAATTCTGGCAGCGACTCGGCAAGGGTTTGCTGTGATTCCATCAGCAAAGGCAATTGTTCGCACAATACATTGGCAGAGGCTTCTATTTTCTTGGCTTCGGCATCAACTTTCTTTTCAACTTGATCGGTGTTGCCATTAAATATTCCCTTGATGGATTCACCGACCGCTTTTTTGGCCAAATCTACACCCTGTATGCCGATTTCAATACCCGCAACAGCGATATTGCCCAGAATCTGGCGATGGGCGATCAGTAATTTGCGTTGTTCCGGCGTAATTGTCACGGCTTTGGAATCAATTAGCAGATCACCCAATGGTGTAATTTCAGCTTTTGCTTTGCCATGAAGGGTGCCGACACTCATATTACTTTTGCTAATTTCTTCGCGGGCTTTTGTGGCGGCCTTGTTCATCGTGCCACTTACCGAAGCAAGGGCTTCGCTGGTTTCGGTGGATTTCTCCGTGGCCGGTTTGTCGCACGCGGAAAGCAAGGCAAGTGAAAGCAAAAGTGTCGATGCGGTGAGTATCTTTAACATGGGAACTCCAGAATCCGTTTGGATTTCTGCGCGATAGGCCTTGTTGGGCGTATCACGCAGCATTTGATCGTTTAACCGTCATCGCGGTAGCGGCGAATGCGGATCGAGGCGTAAGTCATCACGCAACCTATTGCAACGGCGATCCAGACTTTTGAATAACCCAGAATTGCCCAGGAAGCTTGCAGTACTTCAGCACCGTTAGGAGAATGTGATCTGTTCCCTACATCTGAAGTGACGTCAAAGAAAGCCAGCCAGACACCCGGAACAAAACCGCCGAACAAGCGACCTACAATATTTTCCCAGTACCATTCGTGTGGAATGTGCAGGCCAGTAACGCCAGCCGAGAATGAAAGCAGTACACCGATGATAAAAGGAATGCCGACAGCCCAGAGGATAGGGAATCTCGGAGCCCAGGCCGATACCATCATGAACCAGGCAACGGACGGGAAGGCCCAGAGAATATAAACCGGCAAGCAAGCTATTGCCTGCAAAGGCAGTAGATAAAAATCACTTGTGGTCAACGCACTGCCAATCAGACTTACACCAAAAGTTTGTGCCGCAATTCCCATCGCAAAAAGCAGGAGGATCGAGATCAGAAATCCGATGACGATAGGTATAAGCGGCGTCACCACCAGAATCGTAAAGAGTTTGGACAATACCGTTTGTGTGTCCGATACCGGCATGGATTTCCAGAACAGAATGCTTTTGTCTTTTCGATCATCATAAAGACTCGACAGGCTGTAAAAGAACACCACGAATGCCAACACTATCAACAAAGGTGCCACGCTCGGCATGAAGCTAGCCGCCATAGCCTTTGCCGCATCTTGTTTGTTTTCTGCCGTCATGTGGCCGGACAAATCCTGCATCAGCATGCCATTCATTTGCATGCCATCGCCACTCTTGCCGTGTTGTGCAGCGTAGGTCACCACGATGATGCCGACTAGCAATATCAACGCATAAAACCCACCCACGATTACCTGGGACCAAAAGATGCCGGCCTTGTTCTCCCAGTATTCCCGTTTAACCAGCCATTTCATGGTGTTCATGCGTAGGTTCCTTTCATTGTTGCTACAAACAAGTCAGCAATGCCGACATTGCGGGTTTCGCCCAGACGACTTAACTCGTTTCGTGCAATCCCATCAAACAACATGATGGATTTACCGAATACCTGGCGCTCATCAATCGGGTTCATGGCTTTGGCGGTGGCATAGTGTTCTTGCGTAACCATGACTTCGACAAATCGATCTGCTACTTCGTCCATCGTGGAAGACAAGACAATTTTGCCATCACGGATAAACATCAAGTCGGTGAGAATATGTTCAATTTCTTCTACTTGATGGGTGGTGACAATAATGGTTTTGTTCTCGTCGAAATAATCTTCAAGCAGGTTTTGATAAAACTGTTTGCGATAAAGAATATCCAGACCCAAGGTCGGTTCGTCCAGTACTAAAAGCTTGGCATCAATGGCCATCACAAGCGCAAGATGCAATTGCACAACCATGCCTTTGGACATGTGTTTTACTTTCATCTCGGGCTTTAGTTTTGTGTGCGCCAGATAGGCCTCACACTTGGCGCGATTGAATTTGGGATGCACACCAGCGACAAATTCGATGGCTTCGCGAACTTTTATCCAACGCGGAAGCACAGCAACATCGGCGATAAAACACACTTCCTTCATCAACTCGTCGCGTTGCGTCTGCGGGTTAAAACCCAACACATTTAATTGGCCTTCAAAGGTGGACAAACCCAAAATTGCCTTCAATGCCGTAGTTTTGCCAGAGCCATTCGGGCCAATTAAACCAATAATGCGTCCGGCTGGAATTTCAAAACTGACGTTATCTACTGCTGTGGTATGGGTAAAGCGTTTGGTTACATTGCGGGCAGTAATGACGGCGCTCATTGTGGCTCTCCTTTACGCAATAAGTCGTCGGTATTAAGGCCTAAGCGACGAATCCGTTCCATTACCAGCGGCCATTCTTCATTTAAAAAGCGTTCGCGTTCTGATGCCAGCAATTGATCGCGGGCGCTGTCTGTCATGTACATTCCGAGTCCCCTTCGTTTTTCTACTAAATTTTCGTCTGCCAGCTCTTGATAGGCTCGCGAGACAGTAATGGGATTGAGCTGGTACTCAGCTGCAATTTGCCGAACCGAGGGCAGGGCATCGCCGGGTTTCAAGACGCCGTCGAGCATCATGCTCATAACGCGGTCTTTTAACTGGCGGTAAATAGGTAAGTTATCGTTCCATGCAATGCTCATATCACAAGCCTTGTTTTGGCAGCGCGCGGCTGAAAGAAAAATAGGGCATCGACAGTTGGCGGCGCAGACGTTTATCGTGTGCTTTGCTCGCGTCTTGTGAAGCGTCCATCACATCTACTTTCGCGGTATATGGGATATTGTTGAGGTTTAATTCAACACCAGTGGCGATGGGTTCCTGGCCTAGAATGCCGCTCGTGGTAACGAAACTGAGCGCTACTAATATGCCTGTCATCGTGCTTTTGAGTTTGTGGTTCATACGACCCCCTGAGTGAGGTAACGGTTAGGTGTTGTAGGTAACTATAACACTATATTTTTACTCGTCAACACATTTTTACGAATTTCCACCCCAACTAATGACATAAATCCCCTCACGGCTATCAAAAAAGGACTAAGCCCATGAAATTATTGAATATAGTAGCATTACTAAGCCTTGTAATAATCGCGCCTTTGCAGGCAAAACCCGCCTTGCTCGACCAAAATTACCGAGCTTTGGCCGGAAAGACCGCTATCAATTTGCAAAAACAGTACGGTGGCCAAGTGCTTTTAGTGGTCAATACCGCAAGCAAATGCGGCTTTACTCCGCAATATGATGGGTTGGAGGCTTTGCACACAAAATTGAAAGGCCATGGTTTTGCTGTGCTGGGTTTTCCATCGAATGATTTCATGGGACAAGAGCCCGGTAGCGAAAAAGACATCAAAGATTTTTGTCGTCTTACCTATGGCGTGAAATTCCCGATGTTCGAAAAAGTCAGCGTAGTGGGGGACAAGGCAACGCCCTTTTATAAGTCACTCACAGAAATTACTGGCGTTGCACCAGGTTGGAATTTTCATAAATATTTGATTGATAGAAACGGCAATGTCGTTGCGAATTTTGGTAGCCGTGTCAAACCGGATGATGCCGATATGCTGGCGCAGATTGAAAAGTTATTGGCGCAGCCAAAACCGAAAAAGTAATTTGCGTGATGTTCATTTAGGGGCGCTGCTTGCTGCGCCCTAAAGCATCGACAATGTTTGGGCGTAGCAAGCAGCGCCCCTACAAACGCTTGATAACCGCGTTAATCATGGTTCCCAATAGTGGGATGTGCCGGAATATACCGTCGGTCGCATTCCAGTAATCCTGGTGATACACCACCAGGCCATCTGCATTAAAGCGCAGATGGCTCATTCCGACAGTCCATGTGTCCTGGCCTTTTTTGAAGCGCTTAAAACGAATCATCATTTTCCATCGGAAATAATGCTCGTTATTTGCAGTGCGTGTTACTTCAATCACTTCAACCCGGCAATCTTGAACGGCATCTGCGCTATCTTTTAGGTAATGCGCCAAGTCTTTGATGCCGCGAATCGCTTTTAGCGTGTCATTAAAGTAAATATCGCTGGCATAGGTGCTTGTGAGTAATTTATCAATACGGTCAGCGGCAAAGCTTGAAAAAAACTGCTTGAAGTTTTCAATCGCGGCCGCTTCTGCATCCGAGTTCGCAGCGGGCGCATTCGGGTGCTGGGCACGTATTAAATCGAGTATTTCTAAAGTTTCCATATTGGTATTTCTAGAGGATGCAAAGTGAGCAGTCCGTGAAAGGAGTTTTTTGATAGCCGGGGCGTCGCCAAAGTTCCGCTAAGCCATTGCCTGTGGCGACATCGGCCTTATTTTGCCAGTTATTGCAAAGATTAGTTAAGAAAATAGCTGCAAATGATTGCTGTCTGGCCCGCAGACCGCGACAATAGACACTCCAGCGCCAGAAGGTGGCGCCTACCAACGGAGTTTTTTCCCAATGATTTTGAATGTTCGTAATACGCTCGCGCCTCTGGCATTGGTCGCTGTGATTCTTGGTTCGACCGCTTGTAAAGGAGATTCTCCTGGCGCAGAAAAAGATGCATCCAAAGAAACCGCAAAATCCGAGAAACGCGAGCCTGTCATTAAAGGCATTGCGAGTCTGGATACAGAACGTAAACAATTCAGTTACATGATCGGTATGGACATCGGCAAGTCGATTGCCCCGGTCAAAGACGAAGTGGATATGGAAACACTGGTCGAAGCCATGAAAACCGTCATGAAAGACGGCAAGCCATTGCTGACTGACGAGCAAGCCAAGCAAGTCGGCCAAGCATTCGGTGAGCGCATGATGGCCAAGCAAGTCGCTGATCGTGCCATCGCGGTCAAGAAAAATCTTGAAGAAGGCGCGAAATTTCTTGCCGAAAACAAAAAGAAACCAAACGTCATCACCACGGCCAGTGGTTTGCAGTATCAAATTCTGCGCCCAGGCAATGGTCCAAAACCAACTGCCACTGATACCGTATTGGCACATTACGTGGGTACTTTTTTAGATGGCAAAAAGTTTGATAGTTCCTATGACCGTGGCCAACCAGCAGAATTCGCACTTAATGGTGTCATTCCTGGCTGGACCGAAGGTTTGCAATTGATGGCCAAAGGCAGCAAATTCAAGTTCTGGATTCCTGCAGATCTTGCTTACGGTGCTGAAGGTCAGGGCAGCATGCCACCTAACGCCACCTTGGTGTTTGAAGTAGAACTGCAAGACGTAAAAGCAGGCTCGCCGGCAGCAATGCCGCAACAAGCGCCACAACAATAAGTAAAACACACGTACTCAGGCGGTGCGCCGCCTGAGTAACGGGAGATAGCATGCGCGTTACAATTTTTGGTACTGGTTATGTGGGCTTGGTAACGGGCACTTGTTTAGCTGAAGTCGGCAATCATGTGGTTTGTGTAGATGTTGATAAAGTCAAAGTAGAAGGCTTGAATAATGGCGTTATTCCGATTTACGAGCCCGGCCTTGAGAGCTTGGTGTTATCGAATCATGCCGAAAAAAGAATTGAATTCACCACCGATGCCGCAAACGGTATTGAGCATGGCGAAATTATTTTTATTGCAGTAGGCACACCGCCAGATGAAGACGGCAGCGCCGATCTTCGCCATGTTTTGACAGTCGCCAAAACCATCGGCACTTATCTAAACAGACCAGCCGTTATCGTTAATAAATCGACGGTTCCCGTGGGTACGGCTGATAAAGTAAAAGCAGCGATTGCCGAGCAATTGAAAGAACGCGACGTCAATATAAGTTTTGAAGTGGTATCAAATCCCGAATTCCTGAAAGAAGGCGATGCCGTTAAAGACTGCATGCGCCCTGATCGCATTGTGGTGGGCACCACCAGCGCAAGTGCGCTTGAGCAGATGAAACGCTTGTACGCTCCGTTCAATCGCAACCATGAACGTATTGTGGCGATGGATGTTCGTTCGGCTGAGCTCACCAAATACGCTGCCAACGCTATGTTGGCGACCAAGATCAGCTTCATGAATGAAATGGCTAATATTGCCGAACGTGTGGGTGCTGATATTGAAATGGTTCGCCATGGCATTGGTTCGGACCCGCGTATCGGCTATTCGTTTATTTACCCCGGTGCTGGCTATGGCGGCTCGTGTTTCCCCAAAGACGTGCAAGCACTCGAGCGTACCGCTAAACAATATGGCTACACTGCGCAGATTCTTGAGTCTGTTGAAGCGGTTAATCAGCGGCAAAAATCAAAATTATTTGAATTGGTATCACGCCATTTCAACGGTGATTTGAAAGATAAAACCTTTGCTGTTTGGGGTTTGGCATTCAAACCCAATACTGATGATATGCGTGAGGCTTCTAGTCGGACCTTATTGTCATTACTGTGGGAAGCCGGTGCGAAAGCCCAGGTGTTCGACCCCGAAGCCATGCACGAAACCCAGCGTATTTTTGGCGAGCGTAGTGATTTGGTGTATGCCGATTCTCCGGCAAAAGCACTTGAAAATGCCGATGCTTTGATAGTGGTGACGGAATGGAAAACATTTTGGAGCCCGGATTTCAAGAAAATCAAAGCCGCACTAAAAACGCCTGCCATTTTCGACGGCCGAAATATTTACGACCCTTTGGAAGTAGAGGCCGCCGGTTTGGCGTATTACGGCATTGGCCGCGGTCGCACCATTATTAAACAGTGAGAGTATATGCCGGTGCCTGATACCAATCTGGAGTTTCAATTTGATCGGCGCTTCGCCGATCTTGAAACGCGCGTTGCTTTTCAGGAACAAGCCCTGACTGAAATGAGCGATGCATTGGCACAAGCGCGTTCTGAAGCCAACAAGAATCATGAGCTACTCACACGAGCACTGGATGACTTGAAACAATTACGTACTTTGCTGTATTCCGACCCGTCGAACGAACCGCCACCGCCGCATTATTGAATAGCCAAGCCTACGTGGGAGCGGCGTGAGCCGCGAATGGCGTAGGTGCCAACGGAACCACCGATCAATTGTCGTTCCCGCGTAGGCGGGAATCCAGAAAGCATGACGTCACTGGGTTCCCGCCTACGCGGGAATGACGGTTTTATAATTAATCAGAGATTCCTGAATTATTATTTATTAGATTAGCGATCAACCATTATGAGCAATTCATTACGCGACCAATTACTCGGGCTAGGTTTTAAAACGGCCCCTAAGCCAGAACGTAAGCCTGATCCACCAAAGGATCAGAGACCCGGGCAAACGAAAAAATATGATCCTCGTGCGGCTCATACGCATTCGGCAAAACCGAAACAGCATGCTAAGCCAGTTGTAAAATCACCTGCCGTAAAAACACAGGCCGAAATGGATTTGGCGAAAGCGTATGCCATGCGTTCTGAAACCGAAAAACAAGAACGTATTAATGCTGAAAAACGTAAGCAAGAAGAGGCTAAACAAAAACGTGAGCTCAAGCAGAAAGTGCAGGAACTGCTGAAAGATAAACCACAAAATATTGAAGCTGCCGAACATGTTCGCCATTTTGAGTACAACGGAAAAATTCGCCGGGTTTATGTCACGCCGGAACAGCTAGCCGATTTGAATAAGGGCGTACTCGGCTTGGTTCAGCTCGATGGCCGGTATTTGATCGTGACCGCCGAACTGACACAGCAAGTCAAACAATTACTGCCCAGCATAGTGGCACTAATGATCGACCCGAATGCACCCGCAGCAGACGACCCTTACAGCGATCCACTTTACCAAGTGCCTGATGATTTAGTGTGGTGAGTAGGGGCCGCTTGCCGGCGACATATCTCCCATTGCTCACCACGGACGGCGAAGTCTGCCCAAACTTTCATAACGCATATTCATGTGGTTTCGAGGCCCACAGTTTCTCTGATAAAAATCTGGGCCAATCGGCGCCCCCAGGGAGCTTCTGCGTATGCTCGGTTTTGCCAGAATTCTAAATGCAATTGCGTTGCGCAATCATCGGAAGCGAATCCATCATGGCGAAAACGATATCCCTATTCGAGCCTGATAGATAAACGAAATTTTTCAGGATATCCAAGGCTCAGGAACACTCAATACACTCAAGTCCTGTTTTTCTGATCACTCGATCTGAAACGCGATATTTCTTTGCTACGTATTTCTTTATGCTTTGTCCGGCGTCCAGTAACGCGCTCACGCCACATCTCAAAGCTAGAACGTTTCAGCTTTTTTCGCATCAATACAATGACGGCCGATTCGTTTAAACCAAACTGAAGTTCGATCGCTTCAAATGGCGTTCGATCTTCCCAGGCCATCTGGATTATACGGTCGCAGTCGTCAGGGCTAAGAGAGCTTGCCATGCTTTTACATTATCTCGGTATTGGCTAAATCAATAATACGTTGTCCAATGGATGGACGAGGTCCTTTGGGCTGCTCGCGTATCAAATGGAAGCCGGTATGTGGCTGTGGGGTTTGGAACAAATCATGTGGCGTAATATTTTTTGTTTCGACGTTGGGCTTCAGATCAAAATTAATGGCGTCAAAACAATGCTGCACCATGGCCGAGCAATACAGAGCGCCTTCTCTGGCGAGCAAGTTTTCTTTCGCACGCAGGCCGGTTCGGCTCATGGCCATCAGGGTGCCGAGTAATTCCGTTAACGAGTAAGTGGATAGTCCTGACAATAAATTTAGCGCTTCGGTTAGCACGGCTTTGGATTGTTCTGCACTTAAATCGAAATCAATCACGGCCAGATTCGGAAATTCGCTTTCATCAAAATATTTTGACATGCGATTTTCCTGTACGCCTAAACGAATTTGTTTATGACGTAAATCCAGATCCGATTCCAATACCCAAAACTCGCCGTCACTACGACGTTCACTGAATAAAAAAGCATGCGACCACGGACTGCGGCGACCATCGCTAGTGACTTGCCATTGCATTTTACGAATGGCTTTATTGATTAGATCATTACCGCCACATAAACCGATTCGGGCTGAGCCAGCGTGGGCTTCTAAAAATTCGCGATTACTAACAGCCGCAGGTATCTCAACAATTTTCATATTAGTCCGGGTCGTAATCCAGGTTCGCTGCCAGCCAGCGTTCGGCTTGCTGCAGGCTAACACCTTTGCGCTTTCCGTAATCGACCACTTGCTCACGCGACAAACGGCCCACGACAAAATATTGCGAACCAGGATGCGAAAAATAATAGCCCGATACCGATGAGGCCGGATACATGGCGTAGTTTTCAGTGAGTGTCAGGCCGATATTTTTTTCAGCATCCAGCAGTTTGAACAGCATCGATTTTTCGCTGTGTTCCGGGCACGCCGGATAACCAGGAGCCGGGCGGATACCCTGATACTGCTCGCGAATTAAATCTTCATTGCTAAGATTTTCTTCACTGACGTAGGCCCAAATATCTTTACGCATGGCGCGATGACACCATTCCGCGCAAGCTTCTGCGAAGCGGTCTGCAAGCGCCTTGAGCATGATGGCGCTGTAATCATCGTACTCAGCTTCGAATTTTTTTACGTAGGGTTCAATGCCGATACCTGCGTTGACAGCAAAGCCGCCGATAAAATCTTGAACATCGGACTCGCGTGACGCGATAAAGTCAGCAAGACAGAAGTTTGCCCGTTCTTCGGGTTTTTCGGCTTGTTGGCGGAGGAAGTGCAAAGTGGAGCGGGGCTGGAGGTTGGGGGCTGGAGGCTGTTCCGCTTCTGCTGTTCGTCGCGAGTCGCGTTTTACCTCCACATCATCCCCAACACTGTGTGCCTCCCAAACGCCGCAAACCGCTTTTGCCTCCAACCAATTTTGGGTAATGATTTTATCGAGCATGGCATTGGCATCATGGAACAATTCGGTCGCCTGCTTGCCAACAATCTCGTCTTTCAAGATGGCGGGATAACGACCAGCCAGTTCCCAGGTCTGGAAGAAGGGTGTCCAATCGAATAATTCACGCAGTTCATTCAAGGGCACATTATCGAAAATCGTGACACCGGTTTTTCTTGGTATTGGGGGTGTGTAGTTTTTCCAGTCACCATCAAATTTTTTCCGGCGTGCGCGTTCAAGTCCCATCAATGGTTTGGCATCGCCTTTGTTCGCGTGGCGCGCGCGCACGTCAGCATAGTCGGCATCAATTTGCGCCAGCATCGGGATTCTTAATTCCGCACTCATCAATGAGGTGGCAACACCCACAGCACGCGAGGCATCTTTAACCCAGACCGCTGGTGATTTGTAGTGCGGCGCAATTTTTAATGCGGTGTGTGCTCGCGAAGTAGTCGCGCCGCCAATCAATAAGGGCGTGGTAATGCCTTGGCGCTGCATTTCTTTCGCCACATGGCTCATCTCTTCAAGCGATGGTGTGATTAAACCGGATAAACCGATGAGATCGACGTTCTCGGCGCGGGCGCGATCCAATATGGTTTGCGTTGGCACCATGACGCCCAAGTCAATCACTTCAAAATTATTGCAGGCCAATACAACGCCCACGATGTTTTTGCCGATATCGTGTACGTCGCCTTTCACGGTCGCCATCAATATCTTGCCTTTGCTCGTGCTGGCGTCACCCGAAGCAAGTTTTTCCGCTTCGATATAGGGCAGTAAATGCGCAACCGCTTTTTTCATTACACGAGCGGACTTAACGACTTGCGGCAGAAACATTTTACCGGCGCCGAATAAATCGCCGACCACATTCATGCCCTCCATCAAGGGACCTTCGATAACATCCAGCGGTCTTGTCGATGCTTGCCGGGCAAGCTCGGTATCGGCTTCAATAAAACTATCGTTGCCGTGCACCAAGGCGTGTTGCAGTCGTTCCTTGATCGGTAATTCGCGCCAAGCTTCGTCACGTTTGTCATCTTCTTTACGCTTGCTGCCTTTGCTGCGGTCGGCAATGGCAATCAGTCGCTCGGTGGCTTCGTTATTTCGATTCAGTACAACGTCTTCAACGGCTTCGCGTAGATCGGCAGGTAAATCGTCCATGATCGGCATGCCACCGGCATTGACGATACCCATATCCATGCCATCTTTAATGGCGTGATATAAAAATACCGAATGAATGGCGTCACGTACGGTGTTATTGCCACGAAAGCTGAAGCTGACATTGGAAACGCCGCCAGAAATATGGCTGAGCGGGAAACGCTTTTTTATTTCGGCAGTCGCTAAAATGAACGCCCGTGCATAGTCATTGTGTTCATCGATACCGGTGGCTATTGCAAAAATATTCGGGTCGAAAATAATATCTTCCGGAGCAAAGCCCGCTTCTTCGGTTAGCAGTTTAAAAGCTCGCGAACATATTTTGACTTTGCGCTCGTAACTGTCGGCCTGGCCTTTTTCATCAAACGCCATTACCACCACGGCAGCACCGTAGCGCTGCACTTTTCGGGCTTGCTCGATAAACGCAGCTTCGCCTTCTTTCATCGATATGGAATTGACGATGCCTTTGCCTTGTACGCATTTCAGGCCGGCTTCAATCACGCTCCACTTCGAGCTGTCGATCATGATCGGCACACGTGAAATATCCGGTTCGGCCGCAATCAAATGCAAAAAGCGTTTCATCGCCGCCTCGGCATCGAGCATGCCTTCGTCCATATTGATATCGATAATTTGCGCGCCGTTTTCTACCTGCTGACGTGCAACCACCAAGGCATCGTCATAACGGCCTTCCAATATCATTTTTTTGAATTGTGCCGAACCGGTCACATTGGTACGCTCGCCGACATTGACGAAATTGGTTTCCGGGGTAATGACGAAAGGCTCAAGGCCCGATAAGCGTGTGTGAGCGGCGGGTTGGGCAATCTCTCGCGGTTTGATATTGGCCACCGCTTCACTAATGGCTTTAATATGCTCCGGTGTGGTGCCGCAGCAACCGCCGACAATATTTAGCATGCCCGCTTCGGCAAACTCGGCCAATACTTCGGCCATTTCTTCCGGGCCTTCATCATAACCGCCAAATGCATTCGGCAGACCGGCGTTGGGATGACAGGAGATATAGGTTTCGGCAATTTGCGAAAGCATGTCGATATGGACACGTAAATCTTTTGCACCTAACGCGCAGTTCAAGCCAACCGAAATCGGTTTGCAATGACGCAGCGAATACCAGAAGGCTTCGGCCGTTTGGCCCGATAAAGTACGGCCGGATTGATCGGTTATGGTGCCGGAAATCATGACAGGCCAGCGTGCGCCAAGATCGTCAAATACCGATTCAATCGCGAACGCGGCGGCTTTCGCATTCAAAGTGTCGAATACGGTTTCCACCATAATGATGTCACTACCGCCATCGAGCAGAGCAAAAGTTGATTCACGATAATTGCTGACTAATTCATCAAAACTGATATTGCGAAAGCCCGGGTCATTCACATCGGGGCTTAAGGATGCAGTACGGCTGGTCGGGCCAAGAATGCCGATGACGAAACGCGGCTTGTCCGGATTGGCTGCTTCAAACTCAGCACAAACTTCAGCGGCGAGTTTTGCGGCTTCATAATTTAGTTCGGTAACAAGATGTTCAAGCTTGTAGTCGGCTTGCGAGACACTAGTGGAGTTGAAAGTATTGGTTTCAATGAAGTCGGCACCGGCTGCGAGATAGGCGGCATGGATATCACGAATTATTTTGGCTTGCGTCAAGGTGAGTAAATCGTTATTGCCTTTTACATCGCTATGGCAACCGCAATCGTGACTATGCTGATGGCCTTCGGAAAACTGCAGGCCATCATTGCCATTTTTAAAACGATCACCTCGGTAAGCGCTTTCATCCAGACTATGTTGTTGAATCATGGTGCCCATGGCACCATCAATAATCAGGATGCGTTCGCGAAGTGCTTTCTCAAGTTTTGCAACGCGATCGGGAAATTTGTAGGGAAGCTTATTACTCATACTTTACGTGCCAACAAGGTCAATACTTCAAAATGCGGTGGGCGTTTTTCGCGAGTAACGGCTTCAAAGGCTAATACTTCCAAGCCGGCTTTATCGACGAATTTACGTAATTCCTTTTCATTGAAGCCAAGATTCACATGGCCATAAGGCGTAACAACGGCACGATGCTCGTGTTTGGCAAGGCAAGTCAGCAGCAGACGACCATTTTTTTTCAGTACACGGCCAGCCTCGGCAATCGCCAATGCCGGTTTATCGGCATAGGTAAGCGCATGCATCAACAGAATTAAATCGAATCGCGAATTTTCAAACGGCAGTGCCTGCATATCGCCTTCAATCACCTCGACGTGCGGCAGTTTTCGCAAACGCTCACTGGCGGCCATGACTACTTTTGCGCTGCTATCGAGACAAATATATTTTTTGGAATGCGGGGCCAATAATTCCGCGAGTACGCCATCGCCTGAGGCAATATCGAGTACTTCTCCTGGTGCCAATAAGGGCAGGGCAGAGCGTGCCAAGGCTTCCCAGGTGCGGCCCGGCGAATAATGCCGCTCCATATCGCCAGCCACCGAATCAGCCCAATTTTGATCGCTTGCGCGCGAACTTAAAACCAATGGCAATGTCTCGGCGTCTTGTCGTAATAATGGATCGTCAGTGGAGTCACGCAGGGTAATCCAAAGACGTTTTTCGCCGGGGTCTAGATTATCTTCGTTAAACCGATAGTAAGCCGAGACACCTGCACGTCGGTCGCGGACGAGATCGGCATCTTTTAGTTTAGCCAGATGTGTGGAGACCCTCGGCTGTGCCAATCGCGTTATCGCGGCCAATTCGGCGACGGTGAGTTCTTCGTTTTCAAGCAAGGCTAGCAACCTGACCCGTGTAGGGTCGGCTAGCACATGCAGGCAGGCTGACCAAGCTTCAAGATCCATTATATCTTTTCATCGCGATTTTAAGATAAAGCAGATTAGACGGGCTTTGGCGTCTGGTCAAGCGCATTTTTCACTCAATACTGACTAACCCTTGACATCACAAACCGCTACAATGGCTGCTGGAATTTACTTGCGAGGCTACCGTGGATTTTAATCTCACCGAAGAACAATTGATGATTCAAGACGTTGCTCGTCGAATCGCTCAGGAAAAAATTGCTCCGAGCGCTGAACATTTCGACAGAACCGGTGAATTTCCGCTGGAAAATATTCAAACTCTCGGCGAAAACGGCCTGATGGGTATTGAAGTGCCAGCAGAATACGGCGGTGCCGGCATGGACCCGATTTGTTATGCGCTGGCTATTATTGAAATTGCCGCTGGCGATTGCGCGCATTCCACCATTATGTCGGTGAATAATTCACTATTTTGCAATGGCATCCTGAAATTTGGTACCGAGGCCCAGAAACAGCTTTATGTCAGAGCCATTGCCGAAGGCACCGCCATTGGTGCATTTGCATTGACCGAACCGCAATCAGGTTCTGATGCGACCGCCATGCGCTGCCGCGCCGTTAAACAAGACGATGGCACTTATGTCATCAATGGTAAAAAAAGCTGGATTACTTCCGGGCCTGTGGCCAAGTACATCGTACTTTTCGCCATGACTGAGCCGAGTAAAGGCGCCAAAGGTATTACGGCTTTCATGATCGATGCTGACAAAAAAGGTTTTTTCCGCGGCAAAACCGAACCTAAATTAGGTATTCGCGCATCGGCCACCTGCGAAATTGAATTCCAGGATTATGTCGCGCAAGCAGATGAAGTATTAGGCGTTGAAGGCGAAGGTTTTAAAATTGCGATGGGTGTTCTGGACGCCGGTCGAATTGGTATTGCCGCGCAAGCTGTGGGTTTAGCAAGAGCTGCTTATGAAGCCAGCGTTGCCTATGTGAAAGAACGCAAAAGCTTTGGTCAGCCGATTGGCAGCTTCCAGATGATTCAGGCAAAAATTGCCGATATGAAATGTAAATTGGACGCTGCCCATATTTTGACTATGCGCGCGGCCTGGACAAAAGCACAGACCGATAAAAATGGCGGCCGTTTCAGTACCGAAGCCTCGGTTGCGAAATTAACTGCCTCTGAAAATGCCATGTGGATTACCCACGCGGCGGTACAAATTCATGGTGGTATGGGTTACTCGAAAGAAATGCCGCTAGAGCGTTATTTCCGTGACGCAAAAATTACCGAAATTTATGAAGGTACCAGCGAAATTCAGCGCATGGTGATTGCCCGTAATGAAACCGGATTGCGGTGAATCTATGGCACATGCAAATGCCGAATTACTGAGCAAGTTTTATTCGGCATTTGCTGTGTGTGACGCCGACACCATGGCGAGTTGTTATCACGAGAATGCCGAGTTTCAAGACCCGGCATTTTCTTTGCATTGCAAAAAAGAAATTGTGGCCATGTGGACCATGTTATGCACCACGGTAAAAGAGAAAGGCCGCGATGTTTGGAAGTTTGAGTTTTCCGATATTGCTGCCGATGAGCTGAACGGCAAGGCTCACTGGGAGCCGCTTTATCGCTTTAGTGCCACCGGGCGTATGGTGCACAATATTATTGATGCCCGTTTCAAATTTAAAGACGGCTTGATTATTTCGCATCATGATTATTTTAGTTTTTGGCGATGGTCTAGAAAAGCTTTCGGCCCAGTGGGTGTTTTATTGGGTTGGACGCCGTTTTTAAAAAATAAAGTGCGAAACCAGGCGGCGGCAAATTTAGCCGCGTTTATGGCGAAGAAATAAATCGTAGCCTGGGTCACGCTCCACCGACCCGGGGATTCCGATGCTCCCAATAATTCCTTGAAATTTTCTTCGACGTTTTTAATCTATAAGGGCGCAGCAAGCAGGCGCCCCTACGTTGGGTGTTACGAATAATTTGGGTAGTGCCCGGCCTGCTAATTACGGCGTGGATAGTGCGTGCGTAATTACCCGGGTCGGTGGGGCGTGACCCGGGCTACCTTATTCCAATTGTGCTTTGGCATGCTCGGCATCGAGTTTTTCCATGGCATCTTTTGGTTTAAGTTTACTGGCTTTTTCGATGGCATTGGCGGCGTCATCTTCTTTTTTGTCGCCGTATAAAAGCATGAGCATATTGCCGTGCTCTAAATGCGCGATTGGCGAATCGGGTGTTAGTTTTAATGCTGACGCCATTAATTTTTCGGCTTCGGAAGCTTTTGCGCCGTAAGTCATGCCGCCAATCATGGCGCCAATTTTATTGATAATTTCAGCATGATAAAGCGCGAGTGCCGTTTGTGCTTCGGCGTGCTTTGGCGATAGCTCAAGCGTGGTGTCCAGTGCTTTCCGGACTTTGCTGGCCAGGCCCAATTTAATTGCCTTTACGATACTGATACCCTGACTGTAACGACCCATAGCAAAGGCAAATCGATAATGACTGTTCGCTTCACTAGGTAACGAGGATATTGCCGCTTCGGCAAGTTTACCGGCTTGTTCAAAGCGCTTGAGTTGCTCGTCTTCATCATCGACTAAATACGTGGTGTGGATGCCCAAGGCTTTGCAAACAACCGATGCGCCAACAGGCCCAAGAGCCTCGGATAATTCAAACGCCTGCTGAAAATCACCATGATGATAAGCGGCCCATGCTTGTTGTAATTGGCTGGCCAAGTTTTCAGCACTCATCGCTTTCGGAGCCGATTTTCCGGCAGCTTTTATCAATGCAGCAGCACGTTTATCGTCTGGGTAGGGTTCGCCGTCACCACTGTGTAGCGTGGCCCATGCTTTTTTTAGTTTATCGCCACTAAAATCATACGCTTTTTGATCATATGGAAATTTAGCCCAGCTCGATTTTTTGCTTGCCATAATGTTCTCCCGATATTTTGCCAAGCATGTCGCGAACATGCGTGATGTGCAAGCGAGTCAGAGTAAAAGCTCTTTCGCAAAAGCCTGTTTAGTGTGAAAACTCAAGCATTTAGCACAACACTCCACTCTAAATCTCCCGGCCATACGGCCAACCATCTACATACGAGGTGTTTTATGGCACGTACTAAGAAGACTGTAAAAACTGTTCGCGCGACAACGCAGAAAACCGAAGCCGCTTCACGTGATTTATTATTAGCCGGTATTGGCGCCGTGTCGCTCGGTCGCAAAAAAGCGATTTCGAGCTATGCCAATGCCCTGCAAAACGTGGTCGATTTCAGTACCTATTTGAATGACAGCGTAAAAAATGGCGAAAAAACTGCCAAGAAATTGCGCAAGCAAGCGGAAACCAAGTTCAATCAATTAAACAAGCAAGCGCAAACCGAAGGCACAAAAATTCAAAAGCAATTTAAAGCCAAAATAGCGCCATTCCAAAAGCAAGTATTGGCTGTAGTTAACGAAGCCAAAGCCCAAGCTGAAACACGTTTAGCACCAGTGCTCGCCAAGTTCGGCAAGAAAACAGCGGCTAAAACCAAGCGTACCGTGGCTAAAAAGCCTGCTGCTGCCAAGCGCGTTGTAAAGCGTGCCGTTAAGCGTGTTGCCAAGACTACGCGTCGCAAAGCTGCTTAATTTTATTTTGTTTCGATTCAAAAACGCCCCGCATGTCGGGGCGTTTTTCGTGTAGGAGCGGTGTAAGCCGCGAATGGCC
>JAYSXB010000027.1:0-2291 GCA_043717775.1 Arenimonas sp. | reverse complement strand
CGCAAGCCCATCAATTTCAAGAAGCCCTGATGCCGGTATTTGAAAAAATTTACGAAGACACCAAAGCCAATTGGGATGCTTATCATCTCTGCGAACAGCTAGTCGATATTGAAGTGAACTTCCAACTTTGGCGCTTCCGCCACATGAAAACCGTCGAGCGCATTATCGGTTATAAGCGCGGAACCGGCGGCAGCAGCGGCGTTCAGTTTCTAAAGAAAGCGCTGGAATTGAGCTTTTTCCCCGAGTTGTTTGAGGTCAGGACGCTTATCGGTCCCGGGAAATGACGCGCCGCAACATAGGCAATATTAGACGCGCAGGCGCTTAGCGGTTACATTCGCCTTGATTTCAAGGCTGGGGGTTCTCCCCGGTCCTGCTTTAGAAACCAGGGAGAATTTAATGAGTGCTGAAACAAATGATGCGGTGGCACTACCGCAATTTAAAAACGTATTAGGACATCCAAAGCCTTTATGGATGCTGTTCATGACCGAATTCTGGGAACGCTTTGCGTTCTACGGCATTCGCTGGGCACTTACCTTATATATCGTTGCACAGTTCTACAATGGCAGTGCCACCGGTGAAAAACCCGCTGGTGAACTTTATGGTGCTTATCTGGCACTCGTGTATGCCGGCGCGATTTTTGGTGGTTATGTCGCGGACAAATTGATTGGATATCAACGATCGATTTTAATCGGTGCCATATTCATGGCAGTCGGATTTTTCATGATCACGGCGGCTGACAGCAGTCTTTTCAAATTTGGTCTGGCCACTATTATCGTCGGCAACGGTTTGTTCAAACCGGTGATCTCCACCATGGTGGGACGCCTTTATTCAAGCAGTGATTTGCGTCGTGATTCGGGCTTTACCATTTTCTACATGGGTATCAACCTGGGTGCATTTCTGGCGCCGATCTTCACGCAAATATTGGCACAGAAGATTTTTGGCACCGATGCCATGCCCGATTATAAAATCGTGTTCATCTCTGCCGGCGTGGGCATGATTATTAGCCTGATCTGGTTCTGGTTTGGTCGTAAACAACTCGAAGGCATTGGCGCGCCGCCAGAAGCATTTAAGGGTCTGGGCCGTTCGGCTCTGGTGGCTCTGGGTGCATTGGTCGCGATTCCAGTCTTCTTCTTCCTGCTGACTATCGACGCGAAAGTGTTGCTGGGTATTTTAATCGCCCTGATCATCATTCCGGCGGTTTTGCTGATGATAGAAAGTATTCGCGAAGGTGCAGTTGCACGCGACAAGATGATTGCGATGCTGATCATTCTGGCCTTCAATATTCTGTTCTGGATGTTCTTCGAACAGGCTGGCAGCTCATTCAACTTCCTGGCCGAGAAAATTGTTGATCGTGATTTGTCGGGTTGGATATTTCCGACTGGCTGGTTCCAAAGCGTGAACTCGATTGCGATTATTGCACTGGCTCCGATCATTGCCTGGATTTGGGTAAAGATGGGCAACCGTAATCCATCTATTCCGCGAAAATTCAGCCTTGGTCTTATCTTTAATGGTTTGGCATTCCTGTTACTGATGTTTGCCTTGTCGCAACTGGTGGATGCAACCACTTTCAAAATTCCGTTCTGGACCTTGTTCATGGTGTATGTGATTCAGTCTGTTGGCGAGCTCTGCCTGTCGCCGATCGGCTTGTCGATGGTGACCAAGCTGGCTCCATCGAAATTGACTGGATTTGCCATGGGCACCTGGTTCATGTCCATTGCCATCGGCAATAACCTGTCGGGTATTTTCGCCGGTGAAGTTAGCGGCGAAGGTGGCATGACAACGGGCTCGGCATTGCAAGCTTATACCTCTGGCTTCTGGGCCTTGATGATTTCTGGTGGCATCCTGTTGCTGATCGCACCACTGGTCAACAAATTGATGCATGGCGTGAAATAATTTTTGCGATATGATTAAAAAACGGCAGCTTCGGCTGCCGTTTTTATTTGGAAGGTCGGGCCTAGAAGGCCCTCCTTCCTGTTGCGCTTTGGTAGGAGGGCCATCTGGCCCGAAACGCTTTATTACGTTAAGCAGCCCGTAGGAGCAACTGTCTGCATCAGATAGTTGCCGCCTGCCATTCGGTGCCATCGCGCAGCATGGCATTTAGCTGGGTGATGAAGGATCTCAGGCAGGCAATCAACGCTACTTTTTTGGGCTTTCCTTTTTCGACCAGATGCTGATAGCGCGCCTTGAGTAGCGGGTTGGTTCGAATGGCAGACCATGTGGCCATGTATAAAACCCGCCTCACTCTTGCACGCCCACCGCTGGTACTGCGTTTGCCCTGGTGGTTGCCGCTG
>JAYSXB010000260.1:0-3151 GCA_043717775.1 Arenimonas sp. | reverse complement strand
CTTGAAAATATTGTCCGATCAATGGCATCTGGCCCATATTGTCATTGATCCACGGATAAACATGCTCGCCAAGCATCGGCACCAGTACAAATAAACCCCACATGCCGTAAATAATCGATGGAATACCCGCAAGTAACTCGATGGCGATGGCGATTGGATTGCGGACCCAGGGCGGTGCCACTTCGGTAAGAAACAAGGCAATACCGAAACTGATCGGCACCGCAAAAAGCAATGCAATAAATGAACTGACTAAAGTGCCGACAATAGGGGACAAGCCATGAAAAATATTATTGGCTGGATCCCAGAAATCGGTGGTGATGAATTTCCAGCCCTCTTTTGCGAACGCAGCCTCGCCACCAAGAAACATGACATACATGGCGCCAAGCAGCGAAAACAGTACAAAAAAACCGGCCGCTGCCAGTATCCAGTGGAATAGCTTGTCTTTTAAATTGTCTGTACTGGCGCGAGCTTCAACAATTCTCAGGCGTGTCGCAAGGGCGGTGGCTTCACTCATGGATCAGCATTCCTAATGTCTAAATAAAAAACGCCCCGGTCATTCACTGGGGCGCTTAGTTTAATGCAGTACGGTATTAATATTTAAACTTGCTGGCCCAGTAAGCTTCAATGCGTTTCACCAATTCAGGCGAAAGCGGCACGTAACCCAACTGTTGTGCCGAAGCGTCACCACTGGTGTAAACCCAGCGAAAAAACTTGATGGCTTCTTTTGCATTGACTGGATTCTTTGGCTTTGTTGACATCAAAATGAAGTTGGTGGCAGTGATCGGCCAAGACTCAGCACCCGGTGCATTGGTAACGACCAGGTAAAAGTCTTTAGAGTTGGCCCAGTCGGCACTGTTGGCAGCGGCCTGGATGGTTTTAAGGTTAGGTTGTACAAAGTTACCGGCCGCATTTTTCATCGCTACGTACGACAGTTTATTGGAAGTAGCGTAGCTCAATTCAACGTAACCAATGGCGCCCTTGATTTGTTTTACATAAGCGGCAACGCCTTCGTTACCTTTACCGCCGAAGCCACCGGGCCAACGCACGGTAGTGCCTTCACCTATTTTTTGCTTCCATTCCGGACTGACTTTCGACAAATAATTGACGAAGTTGAACGTCGTGCCGGAACCGTCAGCGCGATAAATCACACGGATAGGCAGGGCAGGTAATTTTACATCAGCGTTGAGTGCAACAATTGCCGGGTCATTCCACAGTTTGATTTTGCCGAGATAAATATCAGCTAATACCGGGCCGGTGAAACGAATAGCACCGGCAGTGACACCCGGGATATTAACCACGGGAACAATGCCGCCGTTAACTGATGGGAATTGACCCAAACCAAATTTTTCGAGCTCTTCTGGTTTCAATGGCGCATCGGAAGAACCAAAATCAACGGTATTCGCTTTGGCTTGTGCAATACCGCCGCCTGAGCCAATCGATTGGTAGCTGATGCGGTTTTGCGTGGCCTTGTTGTAATCAGATGACCATTTAGTCATTGCCGGAAATACGAAAGAAGCGCCTGCACCATTCGATTGGGCGGCATATGCGTTGAAGCTAAGCGCGGCAGCTAAGCCAAGAACAGCAAGTTTGCGTTTTAATTGAGTTAACACGGGTAGCTCCTGAAGGAAGTGAAGCAGATAATATTTTAGATTGTGCGCATTGTGTGGCGCCAACATGACGGCTTAATGTCTTGTTTATGACATAAATATGACATCTTCATATTTGTGTTGATCTATAAAAAAGCGCAGCCTAGGCTGCGCTTTTTAATGATTTAAAACAGATGTTTACCAGTAAACTTGAGCGCGGAATTCGACAATATTAGGGTTATCTTGAATGAGCGGGGCAAAAATATTAGCGCGTTTTTCGCTGTCCACCATGACGTAATTAAGTGCAAACTTGAAGTTTGAACGCCAGTAGTAGTTGACACCCGCGGTCCAGTTGCTCTCTTCACCGCCTGTGACCAAGCCGTCATTCAAATCGGCGTGATCATAACGCAGGCCCAATTGCCACATGCCAGCACTTGGATCTTCTGGCAGGGTGGTAACCAAATTGCCGGCCTTATAGCTCCATGTTTCGCCAGTTAGATTCCACAGGCCAGAGACGTAGTAGCTGTCAAAGCCATAATCAGGATTGCCGGAACGACGCGTTAGGTTGGTTGTCATGACCTCGGATTGAAGCTTGACTGGCCCGTTAACCCATGCAACTTCACCGCCGTAAGTGGTGATTTTATCGCCGTTGGTGAATTGACCGGAATCGATGAGGCGTGTTTGTGTCAAATCGGCATCAGGGCGAACGCGAAAGCGGGCGCGGCCATCAGGGGCTATGGCTGCATTATCACGTGCGTCATAGCTTACGGCGGACAAACCTAGGTGAAAAATATTGCCATTATCGTGCATTGGAGCCCACGTACCACGTGCGCCAAAGCCTTTACCGTTGGCAAGGTTGGCGGTTAATTCGCGATCAAAGTAGCTGCCGGTCAAAGTCCATGAATCACCACCGGTGGCAACGGCAATACCGGTGCGACGAGCAACACCTTGCAGGTTGGTAGTCATGGCTTTTGAAATGAAGTCATTGAAACGCGTGCTGCTGAGTTCTTCCATGCTGTTAGGTTGTTTAAACTGACCTACAGTAATGCTGGTAAAACCACTGAATTTGTATTTGACATTGGTGTCGAGCCATTTGTCGGCACGGGCGTCATAACCAACAACCCATTCCCACTGACCCGGGCCTTTGCCTTTGAACACGAGTTCAGCGCGGCGCATGGATTGGTCGGAGTCTAGGCCATCAGCAATACCGGCAGTGGTATCGTTGAGATTCCTGAAGTCATTGTCATACCAGTTCACATCGGCTTGAATCAGGCCTTCAAAGGTGATTTCAGAACCACCGATCACATCAAGCGCGATTTCGGCCGATGCGGTGCTGGAAAGAGCGGCCAAAACGGCCAGAGCAAGAGCTTTATGTGCAAGTTTCATGTAAGTGCCCGTGTGGGTGTGTGGAGATGGCGAGCACTCTAGGGCATGAAAGTTTCGTTAATGTGACAGTTTTGATTAATTCATCGTTTTATCTTTAAACTGACACAAATCGCGGATGACACAGTTCACACATTCGGGTTTTCGGGCCTTGCAAACGTAGCGGCCATGCAAAATCAGCC
>JAYSXB010000259.1:0-3170 GCA_043717775.1 Arenimonas sp. | reverse complement strand
AGAAAGTAGTGCGTGCCTGGCAGGCCGCCGCCTATGCGCATCGCCTGCCCAATGCCGACGAATTTGAAGCCCTGATCGAAGAATGGAGCATGCGTTGGGAGAAAAGCGCATGAAACAATCAACGAAAAAACCGATGCTAATTATTTCGATCATCGTGCTGCTAATTGCTGGATTGTCCACTTGGTACTTTCTGGAAAATTTTAAGCGTGTTGATAAAGAACGTGATCTGCCGATGCAGGGCGAAGCCCGTTACAACCCGCTGTATGCATTGAAATTAAGTTTGCGCGCGATGGGTCAACGAGTTGAAAGCCATGCCCGTTTCGATTTCAGCAGTCTGCAACTGAAACCCGACGACACATTATTATTGTATTCACCACCCAATGGTTTGTCTGAAGAGCAGATAAAGCAAATGCTGGCCTGGATTGAAAGCGGTGGCCATTTAATTATCAGTTCGCCAAGTCTGGTTTTTCAAACCGATGATGTGACGATTTTTACCAAGCTGGGCATAACACCTAGCAGCATGGACGAAGATTGCTTTTCATCCCTGGCCTTGAATCCAAAAAAATCGAATGCGTTCTGCGGCGATCTTTTTTATGTGGACGACGCCGAATGGTTTTCCGTTTTGCATGGCAATAAAGATAAGGGTTATAGCTTGGGCAAAATGGCCTGGGGTGATGGTGCTATTACTATTGTTAGCAGCTTGAACTTCATGAACAATTTTGAATTGAAAGAAGTCGGCGGCCGCCAACTGACGTATCAGATACTTGCAGATTCGATCGGCAAGGGTCGTTTTCATCTGATTTACGACACCGATATTTCACCCCTGTGGCTATTGATTTTGAAACATGGCTGGGCATTATTACTGCCTTCACTCGTGTTGTTATTTGCCTGGTTAATTTATCGCAGCCAAGGCGTCGGCCCAATGCAGGCTTCGCCCAATCCGGATCGTCGCGCCTTGCTGGAACATATCAGCGCTACCGGCGAATACATGTTTCATCGCCAGCTTGGCCATGAATTACATTTGGCCGTGCTCAACATGTTTAACTCACGGCTGCGTCGTCGCGATCCGATGACTGCTGCCTTGACTGGCGAAGCGCAAATACAGGCGCTCGCTGAGCGTACCAAAATCGATCCGCAAAAAATTCGCCAGGCATTAAAGCCCGGCTCATTGCGTCAAAAAGAAAATTTCTTTAATAGTATCGCCACCCTTATTGAGTTGAGAAACCAATTATGAAATCCGAAAACACCGCAGACCTTGCACCGATCACCGGTGCTGATTTAACCCGACGTGTCGCCACCATTCGCAATGAAGTATCAAAAGCTTTTCTTGGCCAGCAAGAAGTGCTCGATCAACTTTTATTGGCCCTGCTTGCCGGTGGCCACGTCTTGATCGAGGGCGTGCCGGGGCTTGGCAAAACCTTATTGGTGCGCGCATTGGCAACGGTAATGGATTGCCAATTTTCCCGTGTGCAATTTACGCCGGACTTGATGCCGAGCGATGTTAGCGGCCATGCTTTTTATGATCCGAAAACCGAAAGTTTCAAGATTCGTCGCGGCCCGGTATTTACCAATCTTTTATTGGCCGACGAAATAAATCGCGCACCGGCAAAAACCCAGTCGGCCCTGCTTGAAGTCATGCAGGAACAGCAGGTAACAATTGAAGGCCGCAGCTTTTCACTGTCACCGCCATTCATGGCGATCGCCACGCAAAATCCAGTCGAGCAGGAAGGTACTTATCCCTTGCCCGAAGCCCAGCTTGATCGTTTTTTAATGAAGATATTGCTCGACTACCCGGCCCATGCCGACGAATTGCAAATGGTGGCCGCTGTCAGCAAAGGTCGCAGTGTGAGTGATTTTGATATGTCGAGTTTGCAAAAAATTATTACCCCAGAAGAAATTGTTGCCATGCAAATGGGCACCGCCATGGTGCAAGTGGATGAAGTCGTGATGGATTACGCCGTTCGCATTGTGCGTGCAACCCGCGAATGGCCAGGCATTAGTCTGGGCGCCGGACCCCGCGGAAGCTTGGCGCTGGTTCGCACAGCGCGTGCACAAGCGGTATTGGAAGAACGCGATTTTGTTACGCCCGACGATATTCGAAATATCGCAAAACCGGCTTTGCGTCACCGCATTGCGCTGGCACCAGAATTACAAATTGAAGGCCAACGCGTTGACGACGTATTGAATGCCCTGTTAGTGAAAGTCGAGGCGCCGCGCCGATGAGGCCAGCCAAGCCACTGCTATGGGTTTTATTATTGTGGGCATTGATTGGTGGCCTGGTTACCTTTCATCTGCTGCCGACCATTGCCTGGCTGGCATCGGGATTATTTTGTCTGGTGTTATTTGCACTGGATGCTTTCGCATTACGTAACACGGCGTCGCCGGAATTAGTACGCGATATTCCTGCGGTACTGCCGGTCGGTGTTGAACGCGAAGTCGGTTTGCGATTGCAAACTTTCACTCGCCGCAGTTTGCGCTGTGATGTGCATGATTTACATCCGGGCCATTGGCTGACATTTGGCCTGCCTCGACAAATCAAACTGACACCGCATCGCGAGCTGGCAATGAGCTATCGCATTACCCCGGCCGAGCGTGGCAGCTTTGAATTCTCGGGTTGTCAGCTTCGGGTTTATTCACCACTGGGTTTATGGCGGCAAGTTCGCACTTTGCCAGTGAAGCAAAGCATCCGCGCATTTCCCAATTTTGCACCGCTGGCAAAATTTGCCTTGTTTAGTTCCGAGCAAGCGTCGCGTGTGGTTGGCGCACATTTAAAACGTCGGCGTGGCGAAGGCACCGAGTTTCATCAATTACGCGAATATCGCCTGGGCGACAGCATGCGACAAATCGACTGGAAAGCAACCCAGCGCGCACGTAAATTAATTTCGCGCGATTATCAGGATGAAAAAAACCAGCAGGTTTTATTATTGATTGATACCGGCCGCCGCATGCTGGCAAAAGACGATGCACTCTCGCATTTCGACCATGTGTTGAATGCCAGCTTGGTAGTTTCCTATTTAGCACTGCGACAAGGCGATGCGGTTGGTCTGATGGCAAGCGGGGGTGCCAGTCGCTGGCTGCCACCACAGCGCGGCTTGGGCACCATCGACACCTTGCTCGACTGCGTTTACGACTTGCAGGCACAAGCCGTTGCCACCGATTATCTGGCCGCG
>JAYSXB010000258.1:0-8193 GCA_043717775.1 Arenimonas sp. | reverse complement strand
GCACACGTTGAAAACCCAGCGTAGGCTGGGTGTCGCGGGCGTCTTCAACAGGTAATACCGGCACGCTATCGACAATGACTTGCTTCAGGCCTTCGAGCAATTTGTTTTGGTCAACACCACAGGCATTCAGCACAGTCATCGCTGAAGGGTTTTCCAGCAAGGCAAGCAACAGATGCTCAACGGTCATAAATTCATGCCGCGACTCACGTGCTTGCTTGTAGCACTGGCCGATCGAAAATTCCAAGTCTTTACTAAACATTAAATGTCTCCTGACGATGACATCAATATGGGGTGCTTCCTGCGTATTTCAAATGCCGTTTTGCGATAACACATTCGCAGCCTATGCTTTTTCCATAACGCATAACAAGGGGTGTTGATGACTTCTTGAAAATTCATTCACTTGCGTTACCTTGGATTCAGCCACATCTCTTGTGAATACGCCGCAGACGCCGCGTCCGCGGGTATGCACATGGAGCATGACTTGGGTCGCTTTTTCGCGGTTCATCGCGAAAAAAAACTCTAATACTTCGACAACAAAATCCATTGGCGTAAAGTCGTCATTTAACACCATGACTGAATACAGCGGCGGCCTTGTCACTTCAGGCTTGGCCGTTTCTAGCGCCAGGCCGCGTTCGTGTATTTCTTCGGGTTCGTTTCGTTTTGCCATGGCTCGATTATAAAGCTTTGATGAGTTCTTTAAGGTGTGTCTTAAATGAAAATTAACAAGTGCGTGGACGAAAGCTGGGCATTTCCGACACAATGGAAGGCTAGATAAGCCTTAAACCTTGCTGCAACAAAGGACGCGAACTCGTTGAATTACAAGAAAGCTCAATTTTGGCAACCCGATGTAACGGTTGCGACCGTCGTAGTGCGCGATGGCCGCTTTTTGATGGTGGAAGAAACCGTTGGCGGTCAATTAGTACTCAATCAACCGGCCGGCCATCTTGAGCCCGATGAGTCGGTGCTGGCCGCCGCTGTGCGCGAAACCATGGAAGAAACCGCTTGGGAAGTGAAACTGACCGCCTTTATCGGCGCTTATCAATGGAAAGCGCCCGAAACCGGACGGCATTATCTGCGAATGGCCTTTGCTGCCGACCCCATTGCACATTTCCCCGAACGCGCGCTGGACGACGGCATTGTGCAAGCACTCTGGCTGAAACCGGAAGAATTGCTGTCTGAACAAGCACGTCACCGCAGCCCCTTGGTTTGGCGGGTGCTGGCAGACTATCTGGCCGGACAACGGCATCCGCTTTCTTTGCTAAGTCAAATTGCATGAGCAAGGTAATGTTGGGCGTCTCGGGCGGCGTTGATTCTTCGGTCGCCGCACTTTTGTTGAAACAGCAAGGCATTGAAGTTGCCGGTTTGTTTATGCAGAACTGGGACGAAGACGATAGCGGCGAATGCCGTGCCGAAGACGATCGTCGTGATGCGCTCGGCGTTTGTGGGCGTTTGGATATTCCGTTTTATTCGCGCAATTTCGCCAAGGAATACTGGAAAGGCGTGTTCGAATATTTTCTTGATGAATATCGCCGTGGCCGCACCCCGAACCCCGATGTTTTATGCAATCGTGAAATAAAATTCAAAACTTTCCTGCATGAAGCACAAAGCTTGGGCGCAGAAAAAATTGCGACCGGCCACTATGCACAAGTCGATTATGGTGACGGTGAATGGAAATTACTGCGCGGTGCCGATCAGGATAAAGATCAAACTTATTTCCTGCATCAACTTGGACAATCACAATTGGCTGCCACCCTTTTCCCGATTGGTCATTTACCAAAATCCGAAGTCCGCCGATTGGCGCAAGAAGCGAATTTACCGACTGCGCAGAAAAAAGACTCTACCGGCATTTGTTTTATCGGCGAACGCGATTTTCGCGAATTTCTGGGCCAATACATTCCGGCAAAAGCTGGTGAAATTCGCAGTGTTGATGGTCTGAAAGTCGGACAGCATACTGGCGTGTTTTATTACACGCTGGGTCAGCGTGAAGGCCTGCATATTGGCGGTATTAAAGGCCGCCCGGCGGCGCCGTGGTTTGTTGTTGGCAAAAATGTCGAGACAAATATTCTGTATGTTGATCAGGGCATTGATAGCCTCTGGCTGCAATCAACCCAATTGCATAGTGAACCTGTGCATTGGATCTCTGAAAAGACCAAGCCTCGTGAGTTTAGATGTACTGCCAAGACCCGATATCGGCAAGCCGATGAAGCTTGTTCAGTTCAGCAACTTGAAAACGGCGAATTGAACGTCATATTTGATAGACCACAGCGTGCTGTAACGCCCGGACAATCGGTCGTGTTTTATCAAGACGATGAATGCTTGGGCGGTGCGGTGATTGCTTCAACCAACTCCAAAATGGAACAAAGACAGGAGACCTCTGCCACATGAAAGACAAAGTGATTGCTCTCGCCGGTTTAATGCAGGCACTTTACCAAGTGCAAGGCATGGCTAATAACGGTCATTTTGAAACGCAGCCATTATCGGTTTGCATGGACAGCCTGTTTCGTTTTGATGCCGAAACACCCGAAGAAATTTTCGGCTCGGTCGGCAATTTGAAAACGGGACTACAACAGTTTTCAAAACAACTCGAAGGCCAGACCCGCGACGGCGCCATTATCAAAATGGCAATGAGTGTATTGCAGCTTGAACGGCAATTTAATCGTAGCCCCGAAGCCATGCGCGCCGTGCAGCACCAACTTAAACATCTCGGACCCTTACGCAATGAGCGTGGAAGCACTGATGCCGATGTGCTTGGCAAATGCGGTGAAATCTATGCCAACCACATCAGCCCACTCGGCCCCAAAGTGATCGTACAAGGCAGCCCTGCCTACTTAAGCCAACCTATCGTCGTCGCCGAAATTCGCGCCACCTTATTGGCTGCCATTCGTGCTGCCGTTTTATGGCGGCAAATGGGCGGTAGTTATTGGGACTTTTTGTTTAGTCGCGGAAAGATGACACAGGCGGCGAAAGAGTTGTTGGTTTGATTTAAATCGTAGCCCGGGTCACGCTCCACCGACCCGGGTCTTGACGTCAGTGCACTGTGCATCAATAAATAAATTTGAATAATTGATTGGTATTTTAATTTTTCATTGCCGCAATCTGTTCCCGGGTCGGTGGAGCGTGACCCGGGCTACGATGCGAATATATTTATGGATTTAAATTAATCCAGGTCGCCTTAAGTTCGGTGTACTTCTCAAACGCATGCAATGATTTATCGCGACCATTGCCGGACTGTTTATAGCCACCAAACGGTGCGGTCATATCGCCGCCGTCGTAACAGTTCACCCACACGCTGCCGGCACGTAGTTTTCGTGCAACCCGATGTGCTCGTGAAATATCATTGGTCCATACCGCTGCCGCCAGGCCGTAGGGCGAGTCGTTGGCAATGCGCAGGGCTTCTTCTTCGGTATCGAAAGTGATGGCGGATAATACTGGGCCGAATATTTCTTCCTGGGCGATGGTTGATTTGGAATCGACGTTTTCAAAAATGGTGGGTTCAATATAAAAACCGCCACTCTCGGCATGGGCTTGCGCGCCACCCATGCTAAGTTTTGCGCCTTCGGCTTTACCTTTTTCGATAAAGCCGAGTACGTTTTTCATTTGGGTTTCATCGACCATGGCACCCATTTTTGCGCCGGGTTCTAGTGGATGTTGTGGTTGAAGTTTTCTGCCGGTTTCCATCACCATCGCCAGAAATTCATCCTTGATTTCGCGTTGCACCAACAGACGCGATGCGGCAGTGCAGACTTCGCCCTGATTATAAAAAATACCGTACGCAGCAGATACCGCAGCCGATTTTAAATTCGGTGCATCGGCAAAAATAATATTCGGGCTTTTACCGCCACATTCCATATAAGCGCGCTTTAAATTTGAACGACCGGCACATTGCAGCAAATGTTTGCCAACAGCGGTTGAACCGGTGAACACCAGACCATCGACATCCATATGCAATGCCAAAGGTTCGCCAGCGCCCTTGCCAAAGCCCGGCAGCACATTGAAAACACCGGCAGGAATGCCCGCCTCCATCGCGATCTCAGCAAGGCGAATAGCGGTTAAGGGGGATTTCTCCGAAGGCTTCAACACCACGCTATTTCCCATTGCAAGCGCGGGTGCGAATTTCCATGCCGCCATCAGCATCGGAAAATTCCAGGGCACGATTGCGCCTACTACGCCGAGTGGTTCGCGTGTTACCAGCCCTAATTCATCGCGGCCAGTGGGTGCCACTTCGTCATAGACTTTATCAATCGCTTCGCCGGTCCAGCTGATGCAACGAATGGTGGCGGCAACATCGACTTTCAAAGAATCATTAATCGGCTTACCCATATCAATCGATTCGAGCAAGGCCAATTCCTCGGTATATTTTTCAACCAATTGGGCAAATTTAATCAAGGTTTTTTTGCGATTCACGGGTGAACTTTCCGACCAGACGCCGCTATCGAATACTTTTCTCGAAACACTAACAGCGCGATCAATATCTTCGGCTTCGCATTCGGCTATTTGAGCAATCACACGCCCATCGGCGGGACTGATGCAATCAAAAGTTTTACCGGAAGCGGCATCAACATACTTGCCGTTGATAAAAGCCTGCGTGCGAATTTGCATGGCGTTTGCACGCGATTGCCATTCTTCGCGGGATGTCGGTTTGTTCATGGAAAGCTCCTGGAGTTTCGCCGTGTGTCGGTCGGGCCCGAGGGCCCTCCTACGGATTAGAACGATGCGGGGGTGTTGGCACTGATAAGAATGGCGGCATCTTTACCAACATTACGGAAACGATGCGGCGTGCGGCTTTCAAAATAATAGGCTTCGCCAGGGCCGAGCACCTGCATACGTTCGCCGATAGTAATTTCGACCTGGCCCTGAATAATCACTCCACCCTCTTCGCCTTCATGGGTGAGCATGGTTTCACCGGTATCGGTTCCGGCCGGCATCACTTCGCGCAAGATACACATCTGCCGATTTTTTTTGTGGCTGCCGATCAGGAAATAATGCACCGCGTTATTGCCGACATCGGGCTGGTCTTCGTGGGTGTAAAACGGGCTGTCGCTGCTGTCCTGCAAATCAATGGTGAAAAAATCAGCCAATGAAATCGGAATTCCATCGAGCACTTTTTTCAGCGAACCCACCGAGGGGCTGACTTTATTTTGCTCAATTAGCGAAATCGTACTATTGGTCACGCCAACGCGTTTCGCCAATTCGCGCTGACTAAGTCCCTTGGATTTTCTTACTGCTTGAAGTCGGTAACCGATGTCCATAATGCTTGCTCAGTGTGATGTTGAATTTTTAACACTCTGAGCAGATTCGGTCAAATAAATGCACACATTGAACAGGTTGTAAATTTTATTCAACACTGCTAATTTCCTATTTCTTGATTATTTGCAGCTTCAGGCCTTCCCTATGACCGCTACCCTCGAGCCCTCTTATGGTGATTTTTACCGTCAACAGGCGACTTCGCAACCGGAGCATTTAGAGGCATTTTGGATGCCGTTCACTGCAAATAGACACTTTAAGCAGCAGCCACGGCTTTTAGCCAGCGCCAAGGGCATGCACTATAAAGACGTTCAGGGCCGGGAAATTTTAGATGGCACCGGCGGACTTTGGTGCTGCAATGCCGGACATTCACGGCCACGCATTATTGATGCGGTCAGCCAGCAGATTGCGACCATGGATTTTGCGCCCACCTTTCAAATGGGACACCCACTACCTTTTGTCTTGGCTGAGCGCTTGGCCGCGATTGCACCGGATCCACTCAAACATGTGTTCTTCACCAATTCGGGGTCGGAAGCGGTCGATACCGCCCTGAAAATTGCGATTGCCTATCATCGCGTTCGCGGCGAAGGTCAAAGGACGCGCTTTATCGGGCGCGAAAAGGGATACCACGGCGTCGGTTTCGGTGGTATTTCGGTGGGTGGCATGGTCAATAACCGCAAATTTTTTGGCTCGATGCTGCCCGGTGTTGATCATATGCGTCACACGCTGGACATCGAACGCAATGGTTATTCTCGTGGCCTGCCGCAACACGGCGCCGAATTAGCCGACGACCTTGAACGGTTGTGCCAATTACATGATGCCAGCACGATTGCCGCCGTTATCGTTGAGCCAATCTCGGGCTCGGCAGGCGTAGTTTTACCGCCGGAAGGCTATTTAAAACGCTTACGTGAAATATGTAAAAAGCACGGTATCTTATTGATATTTGACGAAGTTATTACTGGCTATGGTCGTGTTGGCGAGGCCTTTGCGGCGCAACGCTTCGGCGTTACCCCCGACATGATGACCACGGCCAAAGGGCTGACCAATGGCTCAGTGCCGATGGGCGCAGTGTTTGCATCCAATCAAATTCATGATGCTTTTATGCACGGGCCTGACGCTGCCATCGAGCTATTTCATGGCTACACGTATTCTGGACACCCACTCGCCTGCGCTGCCGCCATCGCCACACTAGATGTTTACGCGGAGGAAAATTTGTTCAATAAAGCTATTGAACTCGGAAGTTACTGGGAAGATGCCATCCATAATCTGAAAGGTCTGCCCAATGTGGTCGATATTCGTAATTTTGGCCTGATTGGCGCTATCGAACTGGCTCCGCGCGCCAATGCCGTTGGCGCACGCGCTTTCGAGGTCTTCAATAAATGCTTCCATGAAAAAGATTTATTGATCCGCACCACCGGTGACATCATTGCGCTTTCGCCACCGCTGATTCTGGAAAAAACCCATATTGATGAAATTTTCAGTCGTTTATCTGATGCCATTAAAGAAACGGCATAAGCAAAATCATGGATTCAAATACGCACAAGACAGGCAAGTCACGTAAAATAGTGTTTTGACTCTAAACAGCGAGAATTTTTCATGCTTATCGGCGTACCCAAAGAAATCAAGAACCACGAATATCGAATTGGCCTGACGCCTTCAGGTGCGCGCGAACTAATTTCGCACGGCCACAAAGTCATGGTGCAAAGTGATGGCGGCAAGTCGATTGGCCTGACCAACGAAATGTATCAAAAAGCCGGTGCAGAAATTGTTGCCACCGCCGAAGAAATTTTCGCTCGTGCCGACATGATTATCAAAGTGAAAGAGCCACAGCCAAACGAATGCAAAATGCTTCGCCCGGGCCAATTGCTATACACCTACCTGCATCTCGCTCCAGACCCGGAACAAACCAAAGCATTGGTCGCCTCCGGTTGCACCGCGATTGCCTATGAAACCGTTACTGATCGCAAAGGCGGCTTGCCATTGCTTGCACCGATGTCGGAAGTGGCCGGTCGTATGTCGATTCAAGCGGGTGCTCACGCACTCGAAAAAGCACAAGGCGGCTCCGGTGTTTTGCTCGGCGGCGTTCCCGGTGTAAAACCTGCCGAAGTATTGGTGATCGGCGGCGGCGTGGTCGGTATCAATGCCGCGCGCATGGCGATGGGCATGAATGCACACGTAACGATTCTTGATCGTTCACTCGATCGCCTGAAATATCTTGATGAATTATATGGCTCGCAACTGACCACCATTTATTCGACGCATGACGCCATCGAAGAACGCCTCGCCGATACTGATTTAGTGATTGGTGCAGTCTTGATTCCCGGCGCCGCTGCACCAAAATTAATTGCACGCTCGCAACTTTCATTGATGCGTCCGGGTTCTGTTCTGGTCGATGTGGCCATTGATCAGGGCGGCTGCTTCGAAACTAGCAAAGCGACCACGCATCAAAACCCCACCTATGAAGTCGATGGCGTCATTCATTACTGCGTGGCGAACATGCCCGGCGGCGTTGCCCGCACATCGACATTTGCCCTGACCAATGCGACCTTGCCGTTTGCTGTTCAATTGGCGAACAAAGGTCCGAAGAAAGCGATGCTCGATGACGAACATTTATTGAACGGTTTGAATGTTCATGCCGGTAAAGTGACCTATGAAGCCGTTGCGAAAGATCTGGGTTATGCCTACCTCTCGGCGCGGGATGCCTTGAGTCAATAAACAAATGGTGAGATCATGAACGCGCTGGCCAAAGACCATCCACACATTGCTACGCTGCCGCATTTTGTCGGCGGCCATCGCGTTCAAGGGCACAGCAATCGCTTTAGCGATGTGTTCAATCCCGCCACTGGCGCGGTACTCGCAAAAGTACCGCTGGCCAATAGTGATGAAATTCGCCATGCCGTCGATATCGCCGAACAAGCTTTCAAAACTTGGTCGCAGGTCACTCCGCTC